>JAOUPZ010000252.1 GCA_029879595.1 Deltaproteobacteria bacterium
GGCCAGCTGCTCCTCCTCCAGCAGGTACAGATCGGCCACGGTTTTTACCAGTCCTCTGTGCAGCAGCTGTTCGATCAGGGCCGGGCCCAGGGCCTCAATATCCATGGCAATGCGGGAAACAAAATGACGAATGCGCCGGGCCTGCTGGGCCGGACAGGCCGGATTGGTGCAGTAGTAGTCCACTTCGTCGGCCAGCCTTGACGGCACCGATTCGCACGAAGGGCAGCCCTGTGGAGGGCCGATGGGCCTGAGGCGCCCCTGGCGCTGGGCTTCGGGCCGGGCTCCTTTCACCACCTCCACCACCTTGGGGATGATATCCCCCCCTTTTTCCAGGATCACCTCGTCTCCGATGTGCAGGTCCAGTCGGCTGATCTGATCATAGTTGTGCAGGGTGGCCCGCGATACGGTGGTGCCGCCCAGTTCCACGGGCCGCAGCAGGGCTACCGGGGTCAGCACTCCGGTGCGGCCCACCCCCACCTCAACATCCTCCAGCACAGTGCGGGCCTGCTGGGCACCGAACTTCAGGGCTACCGCCCAGCGGGGGGAGCGCGAGGTCATGCCGATCAACTGGCGCTGCGCCAGCCGGTTCACCTTCACCACCAGCCCGTCGATCTGGAAGGGCAGCTGGTCGCGGCGTTGCAGCATGGTGTCCAGGTAAGCGCCGATTTGCTGCCAGGTCCCGAACGTTTCCAGCGGTTCGCCAACCGGCAGCCCCAGGCCCTTGAGCCAGTTCATGGTCTCCAGGTCCGTATCATGGGGGGATTCCCCGGCCAGGGAATAAATCCCCACCCGCAGGGCCCGGCGGGCCACCTGGGCGGTATCGTGCATGCGCAGGGTGCCGGCGGCGGCGTTGCGCGGGTTCTTGAAAACAGCCTTACCCTGGCGCTCCATCTCCTGGTTCAGAGCCTTGAAGTTCTCCCAGGTGAAGTACACCTCGCCGCGCACCTCCAGGTCCAAGGGTTCGGGCAGCCGGTGGGGCAGGCTGGCGATGGTCTTTACGTTGCGGGTGACGTCCTCTCCTGTTTCGCCGTCCCCGCGGGTGACGGCGGCCTGCAAAACGCCCTTTTCGTAGAGGATGGATATGGCGAGCCCGTCGATTTTCAGTTCCACCAGCAGGTCGGAGGAGGAGCCCGGAGCCAGCTTTTCCAGCCCCTGGGCCCACTCTCCCAGTTCTGCCGGGGAGTAGGCGTTGGACAGGCTGAGCATGGGCAGCCGGTGCCGCCGCCCGGTGAAGGCTTCGCTGGCGGGGGGCAATACCCAGGTCGCCGGCGAGAGCCAGTCCCGCGCTCCGGGGCGCCGGGCTTCCAGTTCTTCCAGCCGGGCCTTCAGGGCGTCATATGCGTTGTCGTCTAGGGGGCTTCCCTGGGGGGTGTAATAGCCTTCCAGGCATTCCCGCATCCTGGCCCGCAGCTCCTTGAGCTGGGCGGTTTCCGCCAGCGCCGGGGGGGGGCCGCCGGGATTGGAACCACCGGGATTTGAACCGCCGGGGGGATAACCGCTTTGTGGGGGTGGTTTCATGCGGTCACGCAGGAATGTTTCAGCCGTTTTCCTCCGAGGGTGTATCCGCGGCCCGGTTTTCCGATCCGGTCGGCTCACCGGGAGCCTCTGCGGCTTTTTGGCCGGGTTCACCGCCTGTCTGCCGGATTTTGTCCAGCACTCCATTGGCGAACTTGGCCGACTCCTCGTCCATATATTCCCGCAGCAGCTCCAGCGCCTCGTTTATCACCACCGGGTGGGGTTCGCTGCCGATCACCAGCAGTTCACACGCGGCCAGGCGCAGCACATTTCGCACTATCACGGGCAGGCGCGACATCTTCCAGTTTTCCAGGGCCTCGCTCAGCAGGGCGTCTATGCGTTCCTGTGCCTTCAGGGTCCCCTGGACCAGCTCCTCGCCAAAGGCGCGGGCCCGCGGTGAGGCCTTGCTCTCTTTCCAGAACAGTTCCTGCACGGTTTCGTCACGCTGTCCGGATATGTCTATCTGGTAGAGCAGCTGCAGGGCGTAGGCTCTGCCCTGTCGTCTCAGGCCTTGCATGGATAAATCAGGAGGCGGCCATTCCGGGCCGCAGTTTGAAGCGGTCGAGAATCTCCTTGGACAGCCTGATATATGCCGTGGCGCCAATGGAGTTCAGCCGGTAGGTGATGACGGACTGTCCCAGGGCGCTGGCCTCGGGGATTTCCTTGCAGTCGGGAATGATGGTTTTGAACACCGAATCGTGCAGGGTGTCATAAAGTTGCCGGCAGATCCGGCGGTGCACCTCCAGGTTGCGGTCATACATGGTCAGCAGTATTCCGGCAATCCGTAGATCAGGGTTGTGCTTAAGCTGGATCTCCTTGAAGGCCACCAGATAGCGCTTGAGTGATTTCACCGCCAGTGATTCGCACTGCAGGGGCAGCACCACCAGATCCGAGGCGGCTATGGCGTTCAGGGCCAGCATCCCGGTGGAAGCCTGGGAATCAAGGATGATGAAATCGTAGTCGCCGGCTTCCATGTCCAGCCGTTTTTTCAATATCTCCGGGCTGCTCAGGCGCGCTAGCACATCCCGTTCCTGGGAAAGGCTGTCGAAGTTGGCGAAAATATAATCCAGCCCCTGCCCGGACTCATCGTGGGTCACCAGTTTTTTCATGGGCACGGAGTGATCGGTAAGAAGCTGCCTTGTGCCCAGTTCCTTATGTCCCTTGACGCCGAAGGAAAATCTAACCGAGCCCTGCGGGTCCATGTCAACCAGCAGCACCTTGTATCCACCGATGGCAAAAGCCATGGCCAGATTAACCGCGGAAGTCGTCTTCCCGACTCCTCCCTTCTCGCTGGAAAATACGATGGTGGTTGACATCAATCTCGTCTGGCTATTTTTTGAATGCTGGCGTTGTCGGCAATCGCCTTTTTACGGCCGTTTTGTCCAACCCCCGCCCAGCTGCATCTCGTTATATTTTCCGGCAGCGGACCGTGAACCCAGCTTTTCTGGTCGAATATTATCACTTTCGTCCAATCCGGTCATGTGCTCCTTTGCATTATTAGCTTTATCCGCCATGGATTACAAGAGATGGTCCGTTCAGGAATCATGTTTTCTGCCCAGGTTTCACAATGTGAACAGCCGGGTTTTCCGGAGCCTGGATTGCCGGAGGAAAAAAACCAGTCTGAAAAAACTGGTTATTATGGCTTTTCCGGTAAAATTAAGCTAATATTCATGCCAGGGGAACAAGGTAATTTCGACAAAAGACCACATGTCTTGGGAAAAACTAAAGATATTTCCCGGCACGTTATGCCGACAGGGTACCCGGAGGCTGTGAACAGTCCCTGAATATGGGGAAAAACCTCCCGGATTTCTGATGTGATTTTGTTTGACTGTTTCTCGAAGGATATGGAAAATTGATTTTAAACCCTTTATTTTTCCATGAGAAAGTCAGATGTCGAAAGAAAATAAAGTCCCCGGTGAAGCATATAATTTTGATGAAGAGTTGCAGTATTGGAAGAAGGAATACCTGGAATTGAAAAAACAGGCTGCTGAACCGATGAGTGATACCCCAGAACAGCTGAAGGAAGCCCCGGACACCCAGCAGTCGGGATCGGACCGGCGCAGTGAACCCCGGTACATATTTGGCGACCAGTCAAAGATATATGCCCATCTGGGACCCCGCGCCTTCCGTGTTCTGAACATTTCCGTGGGGGGGTTGGCCTTTCATTCCGACCTGGCGTTTGAGCCGGGTACCAAGCTCCTGATGAGCGCCCTGGGGATGATCGCGCTGGATGTGGAAGTGCTCAGCTGTATCATTGAAGAAACCGATGCGGGCCTGATGGAGTATAAATACCGCGTGCGGGCCAAGTTCGGGCCGCGCGTGAACGGTTATCAGGTGTATGTGCTGGCCCGGGAGATGTACCTGCAGGAAGGGGGTGAGGATCATAAGATCATGTTCGACTCCCAGGATGATCCATCCTCGCAGGATCTGGATAAATGACCCGGCGGGGCTGTCAGGGACTCCTGATGGCCTGCCTGAAAAATCCGCCGTCGGCAAACCCGCCTTCTCCATCCTGCCACCCCTTTAAATTTGGCTTGTCCCGCCATGACTGAACGTCTTTACCAGCAGGATTCATATCTCAAAACCTTCGAATCGCCCATAAGCGGGCTGATTGAAGCGGCCCGGGAGCCGTCACAGGACGAGCCCGCCCCGCAGCACGGGGTGGTTCTGGAGCGCACGGCTTTTTTCCCCCGGGGGGGCGGTGTGATGGGCGATGAGGGGACGCTGCGCACCCGGCAGGGGGATGAATACCGGGTGCTGGAGACCCTGGAGTGGCAGGGGATGGTCGTTCACCGCCTGGACCGGGCGCCGCCTGCCCCCGGCACCATGTTGACGGGGGTGGTTGACTGGGAGCGCCGCTACCGGCTGATGCGCTATCACACGGCCACCCATGTGCTCTGCGGGGTAATGTTCAACGACTACGGGGTCAGGGTTACCGGCAATCAGCTTACCCCAGAAAAGGGCCGGGTGGATTTCTCCTTTCCCAGCTTTGACCGGGCTATACTGGAAGAGGGATTTTCCCGGGCCAACAGCCTTGTCGGCGAGGACCGCGAAGTCATGATATCCTTTGTTCCGGCGGCCGAGGCCCTGGCCCGGCCCGAGCTGTTCAAGCTGGAAACGGGATTCAGGCATCACCTGGAAACCATCCGCCTGGTGGAGATACGCGATTTCGATGTCCAGGCCGACGGTGGCTGCCATGTAGCCCGTCTGGGTGAAATCGGGAGGCTGGAACTGACGAAATGCGATAACAAGGGCAAGTCCAACCGGAGGGTGTATTTTGAACTGGGAGACTAGACGCTATCTAAAAAAAATTATGCCTCCAGCGGGCCGGTGGGCGCTGCCCCCCGGCATCCCCCGGAAG
>JAOUPZ010000021.1 GCA_029879595.1 Deltaproteobacteria bacterium
CCGATCTCTGGGTGCCAGTGGTCTGGGTGCCTGTGGTCTGGGTGCCTGTGGTCTGGGTGCCTGTGAATCTGCCGTTGCGGTGATTTTACCGCCGCGGGGGGAAAACCCCAACTTTTCCGGCGCTATTCGCCCTGGGCATCCATCACGCTGAGCAGGATGATCTCTATTTCCTGGGTGATTTCCTCCTGCCGCAGCATATTGCGCCGGATGATCAGCTCGCCGGTGCGGGTCTCGATGCGGCTGGTAGCGCTTTCCATGTGGCTGAGCCGGGAGCGCATCTCGGCCATCAGCGAGGTGTGGAAGATTCTGGTGAACACCGACATCAGGTGGTGCTCCACCAGACCCTGCAAGACCTCGTGCGCCGGGCGGAGCAGACAGGGAGGGCTGCCGTGGGCCGGGGTGTCTCGGCGGGGCAGGTCCAGCAGGTTGACCACTTCCACGGCCCTGGTGTCATGGTCGTGGTGCAACGCGAACAGTTCCGGTATGTCCCGCCCTTCCCCGGCCTCCCGGGGCAGCGCCAGTTCCCCCAGGCACTCCAGCAGGGTGGAGAACACCCGGGGCACCTCCTCGGCGGCAGAGGCGCCGTCCAGCTGCCGCAGCACAGGCCAGTCGTCTTCCAGCAGGGCTCCCAGCTTGTTTCCGATGAGAATCACCCCCGCAACGGCGGGCTGTTCCTTTAGCAGGTGCTGGCGGAACTCCCTTAGGAGCGATTCGTTGAATCCCCCGCAGAACCCCCGCTCCGAGCCCACCAGGACGTACACCCGCGCGGGCCTATCCCGGCGGTCTCCGGGAGGAGGGTGAAAGTCCAGAAAGTCGCTCACCGTAGCGGCCACCGAAGCCGAAAGCTGCCTCTGGGCCTGCTGCCGGTGCTGAATCTTTCTGATCTCCACCATGGCCAGGTTCTTCATGGCGGTCATGATGCTCTTGATCTCATTCAGCGTCTTGAGCTGATGATCCATTTCCTGGCGCTTGGTCATACTCCTGCTCCTCGCTTGGGGCAAGCCATTTTCTCAGGTTCAGCTCCCATGTTTCCCGGGCGTCCTCCAGGCCCAGTCCCGACTCGGCGGTCAGCTCCTGGATGCGCTCAAGAGCCCGGGGAACTGTCTGGGGCGGGACACGATCCAGCAGCCCCATGCTGTAGGCCAGCATCCAGGCGAGCTGAAACTCGATGGGCACGGTCCTCAGCCGCTCCTGCTTCAGTATCTCCCGCAGAAGCCTGCCCTTGTTCAGTTTTTCCTCCACCCCTCCCTCCAGGCGTGAGCCGAACCGGGTGAATACCTCCAGTTCCAAAAACTGCAGGAAGTCCAGCTTCATCTGGCCCGCCGCCTCCTTGATCACCGAGTGCTGCCCCTTGCCTCCGATGCGCGACACCGAGCGGGTGGCATCAATGGCCGGCAGAAAGCCGGCGGAGAACAGCCGCTGATCCAGGAATATCTGCCCGTCGGTGATGGAGATCAGATTGGTGGGGATGTAGGTGGCCAGTTCCCCCTGCTTGGTTTCCACCAGGGGCAGGGCCGTCATGCTGCCTCCTCCCTGATCCCGGTGGAGACAGGTGGCCCGCTCCAGGAGCCGGGAGTGGAGGAAGAAGATATCCGCCGGGTAGGCCTCGCGCCCCGGGGGGCGGCGCAGCAGCAGTGAAAGCTCCCGGAAGGTGCGGGCGTGGGTGGAAAGGTCGTCATAGATCACCAGGGTGTCGTGGCCATCCCACATCCATTCCTCAGCGATGGCGGCCCCGGCGAACGGCGCCAGGTACTTCAGCCCCGGCAGGCTCATGGCCTCGGCCACCACCAGGGTGGTGTAGTCCAGGGCCTGGCGGCTGCGCAGGGTTTCCAGCACCTGCACCACGGTGGACTTCTTCTGCCCGATCAGCACATACACGCATCTTACCCGCTGGTCCTTCTGGTTGAGCACCGTATCCAGGGCCAGGCTGGTCTTGCCCACTCCGTTGTCCCCGATGATCAGCTGGCGCTGGCCCCGGCCGATGGGGATCATCGTGTCCACCAGCTTGATGCCCGTGTACAGGGGGCGGGTAACGAAATCGCGCATCAGCAGGGGTGGGGACGGCACGTCCAGTTCACGGTGACGCGTGCATTCCGGGGCAGGAGTGTTGTCCAGCGGCTGGCCCAGGGGGTCCACCACCCGCCCCAGTAGGGCATCGCCCACCCCGATGCTGATGGTGCGGTGGCTGCAGAAGGCCTCGCTGCCCACCCCCAGTGCTTTTCCCTGGCGCAGCAGCACCACCCCCACCCTGTCCGGCGAAAGCTGAAACACGAGCCCGGCTCCCTCGTCGGAAAAGGTGATGTACTCGTCCATGCAGGCCGAGGGGAGCCCCTTGATCCAGGCGATGCCGTCACCCGCCGAATGCACCATCCCCCGCTCCTCGAAGCGCAGGCCGGGGTGGTAGTCGTTGATGCGGCCTTCCTGCAGGTTCAGCAGGGAGACCCTGCCCGGGTTCTCAGGCGCGGTCCGCCCGGTGGATTCCTGGTTGTCTTTATCAGTGTTCATCATCCACTATGTCCATGAAGAACTTCATCTCATCCTTAAGGTTGGCCTCCAGCACCCAGTAGCCCACATGCACCGACACACCGGAAAGCAGGCTCTCATCCTTGTGGAAGCTCACCCGGGCCGGACCGGCCACCTGTTGCAGGATCTCGCTCAGCTGCTCCCGGGTTTCTCCGGGGATGGTAAAGCCGCTGAAAACCTTGATGTCGCCGCCGTCTTCCTCCATGGCGGTCTGAATGGTGCGGGCCTTTTCCGGGGGCAGCCGGTGCAGTTCCTCCATCAGCAGTTCTATCTGGCGCGCCTCCAGCTCCGGGCAGGCCAGCCGCTCCAGGAGCCGGGAAACGAACCGCCCCCCCTGCCGGAGGGCCTGGGCCTCCATCTTGCGGTTGATTTCCGCGCGCCGGGCGCGGTCCAGGTTTTCCTGGCGCCTGCGCTCCTGCTCCAGTTCAGTGTGCAGCTGCTCCATCAGCGATTCCCGCTCGGCGGCTATTTCCTCAATCAGGGCATGGTGGCGTTGTTCCTTTTCCTCCTCCCACAGGTTCTTTTTATTTTGTGTCTCCCGGTTCAGCCGCTCCGTTTCCTCCTTCAGGGCGTCAATCTGCTGCTTTTCCTGGGCAATTCTATTCTTCCGGGCTTCGATGGCCTCCAGCACCGGCCGGTATAGGAAACGCTTTAATATCCACACCAGCACCAGGAAGTTGATGATTTCCAGGATGAATGTGCTCCAGTTGAGTTCCATGGCTGTTGTCCTTTGGGCCAGCCGCTCCCGGTGGTATGCCGGCCCACCCGTTCACCGGGCGAGGTACTCTATCAGGGGGTTGCGGAATATGACGATCAGCACGATCACCAGACAGTAGATGGCCAGGGATTCGATCATCGCCAGGCCGATGAACAGGGTCCTGGTGATCTGTTTTTCCGCCTCCGGCTGGCGGGCCAGGGAGTCCAGCGCCTGGCTGATGGATTTGCCCATGGCCCAGGCGGGCAGCATAGTCCCCAGCACAATGGTGAACAGCGCCCCCAGTGTGGAAGCGGTTATGAACAAAACTTGATCGCTCATGGCTCTCTCCGGGATGAGGGTTTGCCCTGGCTGGAAATGGCCCCGGCTATGAAGATCAGGGCCAGCATGCCGAAAATATATGTCTGCACGAGGGCCTCGATAATGTGCAGCATCAGGATCGGGATGGGGGCCAGGAATCCCATCACCATAAGAATGATCAGGGCCGCGTTTTCCATGCTCATGATGTTGCCGAACAGGCGCACCGCCAGGGCCAGGGTCCGGGTGATCTCGCCAATAATGTGAAAGGGGAGCAGCAGGGGGCTGGGTGAAACGTAATGCTTCAAATATCCCCATAGCCCCTCGGAGCGTATGCCGAACCAGTGCACCGACATGAACACCAGGATGGCCAGTGCGCCGGTCACCGATATCTCGGTGGTGGGGCTATCCAATCCCGGGACCAGCCCGATCAGATTGGCCACGGTCAGGAATATCCACAGGGTTCCCACAAAGGGCAGGACCCGCCAGGTGTGGCCGGGCAGCACGGCCTCGATGGCTCCCTCGATGACGCTGATGATCCCCTCGGTCATGGTCTGCAGGCGCCCCGGGTCATCCGTGAAGCGGCGGGTAAGCAGCCAGCTGCCCAGCCCCAGCAGGGCCATGATGAGCCAGGTGGTCAACACCTCCCAGCCTATTTCCAGCGGTCCCAGGGTCAGCACCCAGTGGCCTTGTGCGCCATGGCTTTCCATGATTTCACTCCCTGAGGAACAGGTACGCGTTCACCGCCCCCACCACCGCTCCGGTCATGATGAGGGATGGGGTCCAGAAGAAGCTGTCCCGGCTTTTATCGAGCCACAGACCAAGATAGGCTCCACCCACTATTGGGGCCGCGATGAGCAGTCCCAGGTTGCCCAGATAGATCGCGTGGCTCCAGAAGGCCCCCTTTTCCCCTTCCGCCTTCCTGATCAGTTTGATTTTGCGGCCCGCACTGCCCTTGAGCCGTTCCATGTCTGTCATTTCATTCCGCTCCCTGTTTCCAGCCTCCAAAGTTTTCGCATCATCTCCTGCTCCAGGTGCTGCAGGTTCGCCTTCAGGTTCTCCAGTGACTGCTCCTCGGCCCTGAGCCTGTTTTCCATTTCTCCCAGGGCCGTCCCCAGGTCATCTGACTGGAAGATATGCCGGGACATGATGGTCATGTCTTCCCCCTGGAAATACAGGACTCCACCGGGGAGGAGCAGGTATTGCCAGTCCGGACCGTCCTGGCGGTAGCGGGCCAGGCCATAGGATAGCTGGATGATGGCTCTCTCATGACCGGGCAGGATTCCGAAGGCCCCGTCCTCGGTTTCACCCACAAAGCAGGTCACCCCGACGATATCCCGGGCTTTCATGACATCCCGCAGGTGCATGGTGTATGAATTCATGGCCCTGCTCCCTTGCCCTTCAGTTCTCCATGGCGCCCCGCATATAGCAGGCCGACTCTGATACATCGTCATGCCGGCCTGTCAGGAACCCGTCGCAGTCCTTCAGCAGCACATCCAGGGGCACCGACTGTCCGCTGATTCCGATATGCTGGGCGGTAACGTGCAGCGGCTGGGTGAGGTAGCGCTGGAGCTTGCGCGCCCGCAGCACGATCCGGCGATCTGCCGGGGAAAGCTCCTCCATTCCCAGCATGGTGATTATTTCCTCCAGTTCCTTGTAGCGCGACAGGGATTCCCGGACTCCCTCGGCGATGGTGTAATGCCGGTCCCCGAGTATGTTCCGGTCCATGATCCTGGAGCCGGAGTTCAGGGGGTCCACAGCCGGATAAAAGCCCTGACCGGCTTGGCCCCTGGAAAGGGCGACCCTGGTGTCCAGGTGGGTCTGGATGGCCACTATGGCCGGGTCGGTCATGTCGTCTGCGGGAACGTAGATGGCCAGCACGGCTGTGATGGCCCCCCTGGCGGTGGAACAGATGCGGTCCATGAGTTCGGAGACATCGCTGAGCAGGGTGGGCTGGTAGCCCATGGTGGCGGGCATCCGCCCCAGCATTCCGGAAATCTCCGAACCGGCCTGCACATAGCGGAAGACGTTGTCCACCAGGAACATCACCTCCTCGCCCAGCGTGTCGCGCAGGTATTCGGCATAGGTCAGCGCGGTCATCCCCACCCGGAACCGGACGCCGGGCGATTCGTCCATCTGCCCGAATACCATCAGGCTGCGGGGCATCACCCCCGCAGCGCGCATCTCGTGCCAGAGTTCGTGCCCCTCCCTGATACGCTCGCCCACCCCGGCAAACACTGACACCCCCTGGTGAAGGGTGACCACCGAGTGCATGAATTCCATGATCAGCACCGTCTTGCCTACTCCGGCACCTCCGAAAAGGCCGGTCTTGCCGCCCCGCACGAAAGGGCACAACAGGTCGATCACCTTGATTCCCGTGGGGAGCATTTCCTGGACATGCACCATCTCGTGCAGTTGGTGCGAGGGTCTGAGAAGATCCCTGAAGTCAACTGCCTCCAGTTCATCCCCGCCGTCCAGCGGGGCGCCGGAAACATTCACCAGTCTTCCCAGGCATCCGGGGGAGACCGGAACCCGCAACTGGCCCCCGGAGTCATAGACCGGCTGGCCCCGGTGCAGCCCGGCCGTAGGGTTCAGGGTAATCACCCGGACTTTCTTCTCGTCCAGCTGGCGATAAACCTCGAAGTTGTAAAGGCAGTCCCGGTTATAGGTGAAAAGGTTGCGGTGCTGAGGGGGCATCCATCGGCAGGATACATCCACCACCGGCCCATGCACCTCATGTATGTGTCCTATCGGTGATCCGCCAGTCTCCCTCTTCATGGAAACCTCGCGTATGTGCACTGGCCTTCCAGCCCCTCGATCACCCGGGGCCGACTCCCTCCGTTTTTATTATACACCGGCTGCTCAGGGCTGGGGTATTAGGAACCCGGGGGGCGCGGAAGGCCTCTTTGGGCTTTGTGGGAACGGGAAAAAGGTGTGATCGCACCGGCAGGGGGTGACGCAAAAAAAAACACTCCCGCGATTTGAAAAATGTGAAGCGTCTGAAATAGCGCCGATTTTTTATATGGAAATCTTGAAATAAGCTCTGCTGGCTTGTATCCCCTCCGCAGGCCTTGTGTCTCAATTATACTTTTTTCTTGCAAACAACACTGCGATAGCATACTATACAAACTGCATAACCACAGGAGGGGTAGAAACAAAATCAAGTTTTTATTACAGAAGGCGGCAACCCGAGGGCGCTAAGCCAAGGGTGGAAGCGCAGAAACCATAATGTTTCTCCGGTTCCAGGCCAGCAGCCGGTATTGTATGGTTGAACATGATAAAAAAATCCGGAAGAGGTGAAAAAATGCGCAAGAATCTAACAGCGTGCTGCATCATGATGATAGCCCTGGCCCTGGCCGGCTGTCAGAATGACGACACGAGCGGAACTCCGGCGACGGGTGTCATCAATGGCGACAATGGAGTTGATGATGCCATCGACATTACCCTGCCGGGCACCAATCCCGATGCCAAGGCCAAGGAGACTTCCATCTCCCCCATGTTCAAGGGGCCTGCGCGCAAGCTCGTTGCACCCAACCGGATGCACATGACCCAGGACGGCTGGTTGCTGGTTACCGACAGCAAGACCGGCATGGTGGTGCGCATCGACCCGATGGACCTGCGGCCCGATCAGTCCATGCGGGTTGTCGGCACACCCATATCGGTGGCCTCCCGCGAGAACGAGATATATGTGGGAACCAGAAAGCCGGCGGTCATCAAGGTTTTCAGCAATACCGGTGAGGGCATTGACCTGCTGGCCCGCCAGGGCGAAATCGGCATTCCGGCAGACCTGGCGGTGGATACTGAAGCCGGCCTGCTGTTCGCGCTGGATGGCAAGGTGGGAGATATCAAGGTATATGACGTTGTGACCAGGACCCTGATAAGAGTCATCTGCAAAGGGGAGCTTCTGAGCCCGACCTCGCTGGCGGTCAATCCCGCGCGCGGCGAGGTGCTGGTGACCGAGAACGGGAAAAGAAAATCCTTCGGATCCATCCCTTCCGCCGTGCAGATTTACACCTACACCGGCAACAAGGTGGCCACCATATCCGGCGGCTCAAGCGAAATCAGCTTTGGAGCGCCCAACGGAATTGCAACAGACGGTTCCCGCATATACTTTGCGGATGTCTTTAGAAAACAGGTGATCGTGGTTGACCGGGACACCCTGAAGCTGGTTGAGCTTCTGGGTACCGGAGATGCATTTGTCAGCGACCTTCGCTTTCCCCAGGACGTTGTGACCAACGGCGCCGGGGATGTCTACGTTACCAGCAAACTGACCAAGTCCATTGCCATCTTTCACGGAGGGACGCCATGAAGTGCCGTATTCTGATCAGTATCGCCGCAATGGCCCTCCTGGGAATGTTCTCCTACTCCACGCCTGTCCAGGCGCTGGTTAGCGAGAACCAGACTCTGACCTATCCCACGAACTTCCCCTGGTCGGGGACTGTGGGCGCGGGCGGCCTTTCCACATACCAGGTCAATGGCGTTACCGCCTCCACCGCATATACGGTTTCTATTGATGCAAACAAGGATGCCGACCTGTATGTATACACCAACAACACCAAGTCCACCCTGTTGTGCTCCAGCGTGACCGGAACAGGAGTAGAATCCTGCAACGCCACCGCCACTACGACTTCCATATACATCGAGGTCAACGGGTCCAAAGTGGGAGGAAACGGCTCCAGCTATACCCTGAACGTAGTCGAGGTGGTGACCGGTGAGCCCGCCGAGAACCTCACCCTGGCCTACGGGGTAGACTTTCCGCATTCCGGAACGGTGGATAACGTTGAGTCAACATACAATATTACCGGTGTCGCCGCTTCTTTCGATTACACGGTCTCCATGACCGGCCTGAGCGACAATGCCGATCTGTATGTGTATGACGACGCGGCCATGACCACCCTGCTGTGCTCCAGCATCAACGGTGGCACCACCAACGAGAGCTGCACGGCCACGTCAACCTACACCTCGCTTTATGTGGTGGTTGACGGCGGAGCCGCCCCCCTCGGCGCAACCTTCACCCTGGATATAGTGCTGGTGACGCTGCCTGCCGAGAACCTCACCCTTACCCTGGGGACAGGCGACCTGCCCCACTCCGGCACGTCGGACAACGTGGAGTCCACCTACACGATCGCCAGTGCGGTCGCGGCCAGGGAATACTCAGTCTCCCTGACCGGCCTTAACGACAATGCCGATCTGTATGTGTATGACGATGCGGCCAAGACCACCCTGCTGTGCTCCAGCATCAACGGAGGCACCACCAACGAAAGCTGTCTGGCCACCTCCGCCTATGCCTCGTTCTATGTGCTGGTTGACGGGCTGAATACCGTCGCCGGTGCCAGCTATACCCTGGATGTCTCCACCACGGCCATGTATACCCGGGCCTACGGCACGGCGGACCTGCCGGATTCAGCCATCAAGGTGGGCACTGGCGAAAACACATACACGATCACAGGGGTAACTGCGTCCACCGCCTATACTGTGTCTTTGAGTGGCGCGAACAACGATGTGGATCTGTATGTCTATGACCCCACCAGGACCACCCTGCTTTGCTCCAGCACCGCCGGAACAACCGCTGAGTCCTGCGACGCCACCGCTACCTCCAGCATTCTTTATGTGGTGGTGGACGGATTCCAGAACAACACCAGCTACACCCTGGACGTGGTGCTGGCGGGCGGCGGGCCTCCGTCGGAGAACCTCGCCCTGGCCTTTGGCACAGGCGATCTGCCCCATGCCGGCACGGTGGATACATCCGAGTCCACCTACCAGATCACCGGCGTTACGGCATCGACCACCTACACCGTTGCCCTGACCGGCCTGGACGACAACGTGAACCTGAATGTCTATGACGACGCGGTCAAGACTACCCTGCTGTGCTCCAGCGCCAACGGGGGCACCACCAACGAAAGCTGCAATGCCACTGCGGCGTCCACATCGCTGTATGTATTCGTGAGCGGTTCCGCCACGGCCTCTGGCGCAAACTTCACCCTGAACGTCACCGAGGTGCCCGCAACTCCGCCCGCGGAGAACCTCACCCTGGCCTTTGGCACGGGCGATCTGCCCCATGCCGGAACGGTGGATACCTCCGAGTCCTCCTACCAGATCACCGGCGTCACCACCGCGTTCGACTACAGCGTGGCCCTCACCGGCCTGGACGACAATGCGAACCTGTATGTCTATGACGATGCGGTCAAGACAACCCTGCTGTGCTCCAGCGCCAACGGAGGCACCACCAGCGAAAGCTGCACGGCCACTGCGGCGTCCACATCGCTGTATGTATTCGTGAACGGTTCCGCCACGGCCTCTGGCGCAAACTTCACCCTGAACGTGACCGAAGTTGGCGGCGGGCTTCCGGCGGAGAACCTCACCCTGGCCTATGGCACGGGCGATCTGCCCCATGCCGGCACGGTGGATACCTCCGAGTCCTCCTACCAGATCACCGGCGTTGTTTCGGGCTTCGGCTATACTGTTGCCCTGACCGGCCTGGACGACAACGCGAACCTGTATGTGTATGACGACGCGGTCAAGACGACCCTGCTGTGCTCCAGCACCAACGGAGGCACCACCAGCGAAAGCTGCGCGGCCACTGCGGCGTCCACATCCCTGTATGTATTCGTTGATGGTTCCGGCACGGCTGCCGGGGCCAATTTCTCCCTGAACGCAACCGTGGTGGTGCCTCCGGCGGAGAGCCTCACCCTGGCCTATGGCACGGGTGATCTGCCCCATGCCGGCACGGTGAATACTTCCGAGTCCTTCTATCAGATCACCGGCGTTTCCACGTCTATCAAGTACACCGTTACCCTGACCGGCCTGAACGCCAATGCCAACCTGTATGTTTATAACGATGTGGGTAAGACGGGTCTGCTGTGTTCAAGCGCAAAAACGGGAACCGCCAACGAAAGCTGCGTAGCCACAGCGGCGTCAACCTCGCTGTATGTCTATGTCATAGGGTCCCTCACCACGTCGGGAGCCTATTTCACCCTGAATGTCTCGGAGGTGGCGGGCCCCCCTGCGGAGAGCCTCACCCTGGCCTTTGGCACGGCTGATCTGCCCCACTCCGGCACGGTGAATACAACCGAGTCCACCTATCTGATCACGGGTGTCACCGCTACGAGCGAATATACCATACAGATAGTCAATCCCAGTGATGATGCGGACCTGTATGTGTATGACGATTCATCCAAGACAACCCTGCTTTGCGGCTCTTCGGGGACAGGCGACAATGTCTGTCTGGCCACCTCCGTGTACACATCGCTGTATGTGGTGGTCGATGGAACCCCAACGCTAAATGGCGCTGTTTTCACCCTGAAGGCTTCGGAGGTTCCGACTGGGGGCGACCCCCATTCCTGGTGCCGCACATATTGCCACAGCATCCACAACAGTGCCGGCGGCGGCAATATTCCGCTTACGCAATACTCACAGGATTCGGACATGTGTCTGACCTGCCATGATACGGACAGCGTGCTGCTGGGCTCGGACGGCAAGACGCCGCCCCGGGGGCAGAATGTCCATAATGGCACCAAGCACCAGGTCGGGGATATCACCTCGTGTTGGGACTGCCACGACCATTATGGCGAATCCAAGCGTGTCGGACTGGATGACCAGTACAACCTGAAGCTCATCCCCTACCAGCGGGTATCCAAGTACCCCCTGCCGGGAGGAGAGGTCAAGACTATAGTCTATGACAAGGTAGGCGGCCAGGAATACGGAGACCGCGTGGATGACTGCGGCCCCGGATATCCCTGTACGCCCAAGGGTGTCTGTCAGGTCTGTCACACGGCCACCACCTTTAATCTAAGCACCGAGGTTGATGGCAGCACCATCCACAATGACGATGCTGATTGCA
This sequence comes from Deltaproteobacteria bacterium, assembly GCA_029879595.1. Taxonomy (GTDB): domain Bacteria; phylum SAR324; class SAR324; order SAR324; family JACQKK01; genus JAOUPZ01. The sequence goes on from JAOUPZ010000021.1 coordinate 11,376, forward strand.
GCTCATGCCATAAGCATGACAGCGCGACCAGCTTTGCCGCCACGGGTTGCACGGGCTGCCACTCGACTGTGCAGGACGACACGGGCAACTCCTGGCCCAGCCGCCGGGCGGCGGTGCTGGACTTCGACGAGGCCAGCCATCACATCACCTTCAACGCCACCAACGGCTACACGTCAGGTCAGGATATTGATTCCGCCGATTGCGAAGTGTGCCACGACCAGTCCACCCATAAGGACGGGGTGGTGGATCTGTACAACCTGAACGATTCCTCGGTGATCCTCATCACCGGTGATGTATTCACCAGTTCCACCGAGGCCGCCAAGCTCACCAATTTCTGCCTGGGCTGCCATGATGGAGTGGGCAATCCGCTCACCCCGCCGCTTTCCGATGGGGTGACTCCGCCGGTAATTGACCCCACCACCTGGACCAACGGCACCCACAATTCAATCGGTGGAATATCCTGCTTTGGCGATGGAGCCTACGGCTGCCACAGTTCCGGCCATGGCTCCAAGAAGCGCAGGATGCTGGCGCCGTATAACGTGGCGCCCTCCAGCGATCCTGGGGCGAATAACTATCTGTACGAGGAAGAGGAAGGCTTCTGTTTCAATTGCCATGACTCAGACGGCCCCTCGAGCATCGACATGAAGACCCGCTGGACAACTCCCATCCGCTGGGTACAGCAGGGGTTGAGCGTTACGGGAACCACCAATCCAAACTTCAATGACCGGCATGACGTCCAGTACGAGGCTCAGCAGGTCAGCGGGGCCAAGATTGAGTGTACCGACTGTCACAACCCCCATGAGGCTTCGCCCGAATATCCGTTCAAGCTCGACCCCGATCCGGGACGGACGCCGGTTACTCCCATGAGTGGTTCGATAGTAGGCAAGACTTGGACGGAGTACTGGGATTTCGACCCCAGTCTGCCCTCCAAGCCGCAGACCTATTTCTGCCTGGATTGTCATGACAACACCTTCCCGGCTGCAGTCACTCCGCCCACCATTGCGCTGGCGAACATTGACTATGCCTGGGACCAGGATAATCCCTTATCGCCCAATCCGGACATGCACGGAACCACGGATACGGCTGGAGAGGGAATTGTTACCGGCCTCCAGTATGAAACCGCGAATACGGTCATACTCAGCTGTGAGAAGTGCCACAATCCCCATCCCACCGTTGCCGATCCCAGCCTGGTGGACCTTGATCTGGCTACCGGAGGTTCAACGCCGGTAGCGAACTATCAGGGCAACGACTTCATGGCCCTGAAGGATATCGTCACCGATATGGATGGGGTCACGCCTTTGAAGGGCGGGGCTTCCGGTTCCATGACGTATCTGTATTCATACACCGACAACTCCGGTGGAGCGCCGTATGTGTCGGTGGCGGCCTTCTGTCTGGCCTGTCATGCCCGGGATTCCATGGATACCAAGACCAACTGCTTCGTTGGTTGCCATGGACATACCAGCGGCAAGTTCTAGTCCTGAGGCCGCTTGTAAGAACCGTTACCCCCCTTGTCTGCTTTTGCAGGCCAGGGGGGTGACTTTTTCGTTCTCCTCAAAGCGGGGACTTCTTCCTGTGGGTTTGCTGTCTGCGCCTCAAATATGAAGAAACTTCCTTTGCGGTTGCCCCGGCCTTTCTGATTTATTAGGATTGGAGCGGGTAGGGTTATCCAGTTATCCGGTGCACCGGGGCGGGTGGTTTGCCGCCCGGGCAGGCTGGTATTCATGGCGGGTATTTGGCTTTTTTACATGGACAAGAAGAAAAGAAACAGCCGTCCGGAAGGCGCAGAGCGCAGGGAAATCCCGCGCCGCCTGAATGACAAGCGCCGCGAGACAGCGGGTATCAAGGCGGATCAACGCCAGGGATCCCCGCGGCGCACTCAAACGGCAACCGGCCAGGAACCGCTGGGAGGAGCAGAAGAAGTGGAAGTGAAAAGCAGTCTATCCGGTGATACGCCCGGGAAGGATTCCGGGGATGACCGCCGCCATGATGAAGACCGCCGCAAGGCCAGCCGCCGGGTTGATGACGCCCGGATAGGAGGCATAGGCGAAGCCCGCAGTGACCGCCGCCGCGGCCCCCGCCGTGATCTGGAGCAGACGGTGCCGGGGCTGCCGGTGAGGAAGGACGCCGGTCCGGCAAAGAGCTGGGACTGATAGCCGGGAAGCGGGGAGAGGCCCGCCGGGGCTGGCCACTCAGGCGCTCATTCGGGCCAGACGTGAGGGATGGAGAACCGGCTGGGGCTTCTGGAACGGCTCAAAGGCTTCATCGCCCTTGGCTATGCGCCGGCGCAGGGGGCTGGACAGTTCGTGAAACTCATTGAGCGCGCCCTGCATCCGGGGGCCGCTTCCGCTGGCCAGCGCGCGGCCCATATCCCGGTACAACTCGCAGTCACCCAGGGATGAGCCCACCAGCAGGTAGACCACCAGCAGGTCGAAGTATAGGTTTAATCTGGTTTCCAAAGATTCCATGTTTTCCGGCAGTCCTTGCTCAGGGCCGCCATCCTGGCAGCGCCGTCTTTTGCATTACGGTGCGTGAGACCTTCTTCGGGCGGGCAATCCAGTTCCCGCATTATTTTTGGTCCAATCATCTGGCCGGTTGCGCCCTGTGCGCTCAGTGGCCATAGTCTAGGGAATGCAAGACTCCCGCCCCGTAGCGCCCTTCCACTACTTTTCCACAATCACCTGTAAACCCGGACGGCATGGCAGCCTGTTGCGGGGTGTATGCATATGATATGAAAGGATATATGTGATTAGAAGCGCCGCATTGCCACCGGGCTGCCCGGCAGGCGGTTTGCCCCGGCGGCGGACCCCGGCCAGAAGAAAAATGCCCCGGATCTGGCCGGAGAAACTCAAGCCATTAAAAACATTTGACATCGGGATATGCAGGGCGTTATAAATCTTACAGTTTTCCTTTCGGGGATCACCGTCAGGAGGCAAAAGGAATTGCCCCCGCGGAAAGAGCAGCTCTCGGAAAAGCCTGAGCCGGCCTGACGCCGGCGTTGAAACAAATCCTCCCGGCAGTGGTTCAAAGCCAGGGTGGAAGGCGGTTCCGCAGCAGCCATATCCCCAGACCGGGTGGTCATGGACAGACGAATAACCGGCAGCAATACCCGCCATACAACTACCAATATTTCCTGCCGCTCAGGCGCTCCGGGAAAGGCGGCAAGTCTTGCCCGCCTGCCGCTGGCCGTTTTGGCCCGAAGGCAAAGTTCCGTTGAAAATGGGCCCTGCAGGCAGGATTCCGCCGTGTCACCAGGAAAATTTCTTCCCCCCTCACCACGCAAGGTCATATCCGGCGCCGGGTGCACCGCATTGCGAGGGGTGGACTTCGTAAGCTTATCCGCGGCCCAGGGAAGGCGCCGTACTGGAATGGAAACCAACAAGGAGAGGTCTGATGCGAAACCGTGAGCATGTGGTTGTGGGATTGGATATCGGCACAACCAAAATCTGCGCCCTGGCGGCGGAAGCCGAGCCGGGCCGCGCACTCAAGATAGTCGGCTTCGGCCAGGCCAGGTCCGACGGCATCCGCAAGGGCGTGGTCGTGAACATTGAGCGCACTGTGGAGGCTATTCAGCAGGCCATCCGGGAATGCGAGCTCATGTCCGGCGCTCAGATCAAGGAAGTCTACGCGGGCATCGCCGGGCACCATATCCAGGGCATCAACAGCCACGGCATGGTGACCGTCCAGAACAACAGGCATGTATCCGAGGAGGATATCCGCCGGGCCATCGATTCGGCCCAGATGATCAAGATACCCGCCGACCGCGAGGTGCTGCATATCCTGCCCCAGGATTTCATAGTGGATGACCAGGACGGTGTGCAGAACCCCCTGGGCATGTCCGGCATTCGCCTGGAGGTGGATGTGCACATTGTCACCTGCTCGGCCACCTCGGGCCAGAACATCGTAAAGTGCTGCAACATGGCCGGGCTGGATGTGGCCGATATCGTGCTGGAGCCGCTGGCCTCAGCCCAGGCCGTGCTCAGCCAGGACGAACGCGAGCTGGGGGTGGTCCTGGTGGATATCGGGGGTGGAACCACCGACATCGCGGTATTTTCCGCAGGCAGCATTGTGCACACCTCGGTGCTGGCCGTGGGCGGCAACCATCTGACCAACGATATCGCCATCGGGCTCAGCACCCCCCTG
>JAOUPZ010000253.1 GCA_029879595.1 Deltaproteobacteria bacterium
GGTGAGCCGCTATGGCATGGTGGCCTTTGCCTCCTCGCTGGACCAGGGCGGAGTGATGACCAGGGACACCATGGATGCCGCCATCCTGCTGGGAATCATCGCCGGGCACGACCCCCGGGACTCCACTAGCGCCAACATCCCCGTGCCGGATTATACCGCCGCTCTCAGGGGTGATCTGAAGGGGAAGAAAATTGGGCTGGTCAGGGAGTTCTCGGTCTGGGGCGACCTGGAAAAAACAGTTGCGGACACCTTTGCCTCGAATGTTAAGACCCTGGAATCACTGGGCGCGGAAGTGGTGGAGGTCTCCCTGCCCAACCTTGAATACGCCATCGCGGTTTACTATATCCTGGCGCCCAGCGAGGCCAGCTCAAACCTGGGGCGCTACGATGGCATCCGCTACGGGGTGCGCGCCGACCAGCCGGAAAACCTGCGGGGGCTTTACATGCGCAGCCGGGAGGAAGGATTTGGCCCGGAGGTCAAGCGGCGCATCATGCTGGGAACATTCGCTCTCAGTGCGGGGTATTACGATGCCTATTACGGGCACGCCATGAAAATCCGCGAACTGCTGCGCGGAGATTTCCAGAAGGCTTTTTCCAGCGTGGATTTCATTGCCAGCCCCACCTCGCCTGTACCGGCCTTCAGGCTGGGAGAGCGCCTGCAGGACCCCTTGCAGATGTACCTGGTGGATGCCTTCACGCTTCCGGTCAATCTGGCCGGGCTCCCCGGCATATCCGTGCCCGCCGGGTTCACTGAGCAGGGGCTGCCCCTGGGACTGCAGCTTATCGCTCCGCATTTTCAGGAGGAGAGCCTTCTCGGGGCCGCACATGCCTTTGAAAGCGTCACCGATTTTCACCGGCGGAGGCCCGTCATCGATTAAGGGTGCTCCGAGCACCGGAAAGAACACTTCATTTTGATTTTGCTTCCAGGAACATTCCCGGGCCAGTTGCGTTAAATACTCCAAAGTTGTCCCGCATTTATTTCATGATAAACGTCATAGCGGAATTCCTGCTTTCCGGGCATTAATAAATGAAGTCTTGTTTATATGCATCGATCAGTTAAAAGTCAGGCGGGACGGCTTGGAGCAGAGGGTTATCCAGTAATACATTTTACCGGGTGCTTCACCAAGTGGAAGTGACTTCAACAACGATAGGATGGAGACCAGCCGTTGGGGTTGCTCCTATGGTCAGCATGAATTTCCGGCATCGGGTTTTACCCGGTTGGAAAAAGAGCCACTCACCTCAAGGTGTGGGCACGGGTTGCCGGGAAGAAATTACTGGATTCGTTGGCTGGTCGGATGCTATAAGGTAGATAAAGCCTAATCCAATTCATTTGTTCAGCGGGAAAAACAGAGGGGGCAAAGCCTGCTCAATACCTGACGGTATCGAGCAAGGATTTGCCTGATTGGTTGAATTTAAATTTTCAAAATTGGTTTAACCGCAAGTTTTTGCCTGCTTTGGGAGTGTCGAGATGGAAAAAATCGGATTAAAGACAAGACTTACCGCATTGGTTGCCATTCCGCTGATCGGACTGGTGATAATGTCATCCATGGCCATGACCGAAAGGTTCAGGATTGCCAGGGAAATGGATAACCTTAGCCGTCTTTCGGCTCTTTCGGCCGAAATGAGCCTGGTGGTGCATGAACTCCAGAAGGAGCGTGGTGCCAGCGCGGGCTTCCTGGGCTCAAAGGGGCAGGCTTTCGGCACCGTACTGGCCAACCAGCGCAAGGAGACCGATATCAAGGTCGCCCGGCTCGAATCATTCATGAAGGACAAATCAAACGTCACCAAGGCGATTTTGCCGGTGTTCAAGGAAGTCGAGGGAAAATGGAACGAGCACTGGGCCAAGATTACCAGTGTCCGGCCCAGGGTGGATGATCTAAGCGTCAAGGGAACGGAAGCCATCGGAACCTATACCAGCGCCAACAAGACCATGCTGGATGAAATCGGGCATAACATCCACTTTGCCAAGAACAGCGAGGCCGTGGAGCAGATGACCTCCATGCTCAACTTCATGAAGAGCAAGGAGCGGGCCGGAATTGAACGGGCCGTGCTGAGCAACGTATTCGGCCACGGCAGCTTCCAGGGCAAGTTTGACTACTATAAAAGACTGATTACGCTGGTATCGGAACAAAAGGCCTACCTGGATGCCTTCTACGCGGTGTCCGAGGAAGAAATAGCCGATATGGTAACCAGCATGCTGCAGGACCCCAGGGTAAAGATTGCCGAGGACATGCGTCAGGTGGCCCTGGACAACCCCAATGGGGAGGACCTGGGCATTGACGGAGAGAAATGGTTCGCCGCCCAGACCAACAAGATAAACCTGCTCAAGGAAATCGAGGACAGGCTGGTGGAGAGCATGAACGGCCTGGTGAAGGAACTGAAGTTCACGGCCCAGCTTCAGTTTACGGAAATCGGAACCGGAGTGGCCATTGCCCTGGGGCTGACATTCGTCTTCGGCTGGTTCATCATGCGCAACACCATCCGCTTCCTGATGAGCAAAATGGTTGAGGTAATCGCCGGGGTCAGGGTGACCGCGCGGACCCTGCTGGAAACATCCGAGCAGATGGCCCAGGCCAGCCAGGATCTGGCGAGCGGATCATCGGAGCAGGCGGCCAGTCTGGAGGAGGTCACGGCCACCCTGGAGGAAATCTCCGGCCGGACACGCGAAAACTCCGCCACGGCCAGCGAGGCCAACTCGCTTTCCCTGGAAGCCCGCGACCACTCGACACGCGGCGAGCAGTCCATGGTCAAGATGAAGGAGGCCATGGCGCACATCAAGAATTCGGCAGATGAAACCGCCAAGATCATCAAGACCATTGACGAGATCGCCTTCCAGACCAACCTGCTCGCTCTCAACGCTGCCGTGGAGGCCGCCCGCGCCGGGGACGCCGGCAAGGGATTCGCGGTGGTGGCGGAAGAGGTGCGAAATCTCGCCATGCGCAGTGCCGAGGCCGCCCGCAGCACCAACTCGCTGATTGAGGATTCCCAGCAGCGCGCTGATGCCGGGGTGGAAGTCGCCGAGGAAATGGACGAGTCCCTCGCCCAGATTAAAAACGCCAACCAGCAACTGGCAGACCTGATTGCGAAGGTCTCCCAGGCCAGCCAGGAGCAGACCACGGGTGTGACCCAGGTCAACAACGCCATGATGCAGCTGGAGTCCCTGACCAACTCCAACGCGGCCAACGCCGAGGAGAACGCCTCTTCCAGCACCGAGCTGAACTCACAGGCCATGAGCCTTGAGGGGATGGTTCTGGAGCTGATCCGCCTTACCGGCTCGGAGAAGAAATTCGAGAAGTTCCAGGAAAAGGCCGAGTTGAAGAAAATCAAGCGCCAGCAGCGCCTGGAAAGAAGGCGGCAGGGCACCCTGGCCGGGGGAGCGGCCTCCTTGGGCCCGAGAGGGCATTCCAACGGAGTGAGGCAACTGCAGTAATTAACACTGCAGTCATATACTCCGTATAACGGAAGCAATAACGGGGAAACCTGGAATGCCCCTGCCAGGAAGGCAGGGGAAGTACCGGCTAGATCCGGCAGAAAGCATACAGGCAAAAACAGCAGTTCAAAAAACCACGGTTAATCCGGGGTCGAAGCTCTTTCGGCTCCGGATTTTTTTATTTTCGTTGAGCCAAACCCCACCGGCTCAGGCCGTAGTGGCCTGGCGTTTGGCGCCTCTGGCGGCAGGGATGCCGGTGATAAGCTGTCCGCAGGCCGCCTGAATATCCTGGCCCTTGGATATGCGAAGGGTCGCCAGCAGGCCCTTTTCCAGCAGCACCCGCTGGAACTCCCGGCAGTGCTCCGGTGTGGAAGGGCGGTAGGGGCTGCCCGGATGGGGATTGTAGGGGATCAGGTTCACCTTGCACTTAAGGCCGTGCAGCAGGCGCACCAGCTTGCGGGCGTTCTCCAGGCCGTCGGTCTCTCCCTCCAGCATAACGTATTCAAAGGTGATACGAGTGCGGTTGGGGCTGGGGATGTTCCGGCAGGCCTGCAGCAGTTCGGCGATCTTCCAGCGGCGGTTGACCGGCATCAGCCGGGAGCGCATCTCGTCGGTGACCCCGTTAAGCGAGACGGCCAGCATTATCCGCACGTCATCGCGGGCCAGCCGGTTGATTCCGGGAACCAGGCCGGAAGTGGAAACGGTGATCCGCCGCGAGGACAGCCCGAAGCCGTGATCGTCCTGGAGAATGTGCAGGGCGGAAACCAGATTATCGTAGTTATGCAGCGGCTCTCCCATGCCCATGAACACTATATTGCGGATTATCCTGTCGTCGCCATCCAGATGGGCCTGCCGCGCCAGTTCCACCGCCTGCTGCACAATCTCCCCCGTGGTCAGGTTGCGCTGCAGCCCCATCCGGGCTGTGCTGCAGAACCCGCAGCCCATTGCACAACCAACCTGGGATGATATGCACACCGTGAAGTGCGTGTTGTTGGGCATCAACACCGCCTCGATCAGCTTGCCGTCCTCCAGGGCAAAGGCGAACTTCCGGGAGCCGTCCGCCGATTCCTTCACGGCCGCCACCTCCAGCAGTCCCAGATGGAAGTGCCGCCGCAGCAGTTCGCGGAAGTCCTTGGAGATATTCGTCATTTCATCAAAGTTCCGCACATGTTTCTGATACAGCCACTGAAACACCTGGCGGGCCCGGAAGGCTGGCTGGCCCCGGGCTTTCATCCAGTCGGTCAGGCCCTCCAGTGTGAAGTCCTTGATGTTGCGGACAGGCTCCTGCGGCAAGGGCGCCTCTGGAGGCGCGGCTTCCGGCGGGGAAAGGGGTTTTGGCGTGTCTTCCTGCATATGTTCCGGACCGGGAGTTACCCGGCAATGTTCATTATGATTCCCTGGGGGTGGAAGGCTCTACTGGCG
>JAOUPZ010000254.1 GCA_029879595.1 Deltaproteobacteria bacterium
ATTGTGATGTCCGCTTCAATATCCTTGGTCAAATGCCATTTCCCCATAACTACAGGCTTTGTTTTTCCCGAAAATACCCAGTCCGCAGAAGTGATATCTTTAAATTTCTTCAGTCTGGAGTCTCGGTAGTTTGATGAAAAGTATTTATACAGTGACAGCAGATTGCTGCTTTCTTTATTTTCATTGAAATATTGTCTTATGAATTCCGATGACCGAATCCCAGCGTCATACAACTCATTCCTGTTTTGAATGCATGAAATCAATTCCTCATACAACAACAAATGATTTTCGGAATTCAAACTTATATATTCGCCAAAATTACTATATATACCCTCCATAATGTTTTCCGGCCTGATCAATCCGATATAGCCCTTGTTTCCAACTGCGATTACAGGTTTTCCACAGGTCATGGCATCCAGGGCACTCCGGCCAGGGCCTATGCAGATATCCGCATTGCGATAATATTTCTGCAACTCGTTCATTTCCAGCCAGCCCGGCATTTCGAAAATATTTTCGCCGGAGGCATTATTCAATACATCGCCCAGGTTTTTTATTTTCTCAAAATATTTGCCGTCACCACATATCTGCCATTTGATCTGATAGTTGTTGTGTTCAATACATTCCTGCAGTGCCTTGACAAGGTTGTTTACCAAAATTATTTTATCGTCATCAAGTCTAGACGAAACAGTCACAATCAGCTTTTTCTGTGATGCCTGATGGTCTTGTATTTGTTGTTCGTTCGCATTACTTTCTATTCGTATCGTATTGGGAATAATGATAATTTTTGATTTTTCTATATCATACTCTTTGACAATCAAATCCCTGATGCTATGGGTTACGGTTATAATTAATGATGAGTGTTGAAACCAGGAGGATACATGATCAAAATACATATGATGAAAGGTTACAAACAAAGGGATATTTTGCCGTAACGAAACAATAGTTCCCACGATTCTGGATTCAAAAGGATGTGCGTGAACAATATCATATGAACCCGCCGATAAGGCCTGGTCTGCGGCATCCACGACATCTTTAAAATCATTTGTTAAAACTGTAACCCCATCTGCTTTTAATATTTCCGAAAAAACGCCCGGTTTACACATAACAGTTGCGCTGCTTCCGGATTCAATAACAGCCTTGCATTGCGCCCTTACATGCGACTGAAGCCCTCCCAAGGGAGCGTTGAAATACACCGGGATAAATACATTCATATTCAATATGACTTTTTAAATTTTCCGCGCAACTGACTTTATATTTGATTCAACCGGTACTCATCAAGGGAAAGCCGCCCAAAGCAAACTTTTGTTCAACTAATTCCTTTCCCAGAGCCTGCTATTTACCGGCAGACATGATTCTTCCAGACACCAGGAAAGCCCGGTATTATCAACCCCCAACAAACTACTTGTCAGACCGGCAGGAATTTTCGCAGGCCATGTGAACAGCCTAAACTTTGTTTCGCCCACTTTCAGGATATTCAGACCCGGACAGGCAGGTATGATTATACGCAAAAAACAGATTTATGACAGATTGCGGCCTGCGGGTAAGGGCCGCCCCGTGGATGGGGCGCTAATCATGTTCCCTGGACCGATCATCCCGATGTGCGGGTCCGTTCGGTGATGACAGACATCATGTTCTCCATATTGAAGGGCTTCACGATGATGTCGCGCAGGGATATTACGGGCTTGTCATCAAGCTCCTCCGGGAGTGTTTCCGTGATGTAGACAACGTCCGGACCTTCACCGCCGCCGGGCCACCGGAAAAACTCATTTGCCAGTCCGTCCGGCAGAGGCAGATTGAGCAGCAGCAACTGGAACCCACCCCTGGAAATCCCAGGCCGGGCCATTTCCAGGTCCGAGGAAACCGTCACCCGATAGCCTTCCTTTTCCAGGCTTTTTTTCAGGGAATCCGCATGGCTCGGATTATCGTCCACCAGCAGGACGGAGCCGTTGGAGGGCAAGAAGGAAACCATGTCCAGCAGCTCGCATGTTTCCACGGGCCGGTGCAGTATGCCTACCGCTCCGTCCTGCATGGCCTGGCGGATAAACTCGCTTTTGGTGAAAGCGGTCACCATGACCACCTTGAGCCCCGGTTTGAGGGAACGAATCCGGGCCATGGTTTCTATGCCGCTGATCCCGGGCATTTTCATATCCATCAAAACCAGGTCGAAGTATTTTTCGCGGAGGGTTTCCATGGCCTCCTCGCCGCTTCCGGCGATTTCGGTGGCATACCCGTACATCTCCAGCATGTCCGCAAGGCTTTCTGCAAAATCGGTATCGTCATCAACAACCAGCAGTTTTATGGTGCTCATCCCGTGCGCTCCCTGCTCTGGTGCATGTCAAGGGGAATCCAGATGGCAACCGTTGTGCCCGCCCCCGGATTGCTGGTGATGTCTATGCCGCCATTTTCCTGTTCCAGAATCTGCCGGACAGTAGGCAGCCCCAGCCCCACGCCATAGGTCTTGGTGCTGAACAAGGGTTCAAAGATCCTGCTGAGAACCTCCTCGGTCATTCCCGGGCCGGTATCCTCGATCAGGATCTCCAGCCTGTCGGCGTTCAATCTTGACCCCACCCTAAGCCGGTTTTGATCCCCGCCGGTTTTCTCCCGGGTTTGCTCCATGGCCTGCACTGCGTTTTCCAGGAGGTTTATGACCACCCGGCGCAACCGGTCAAGATCCCTGAAGATTACCGTACCCTCCGTATTCAGGTCCAGGGCAACCTCCAGCCAGCCCGGCAATTCCGATTCTTTCACAAGCTCGGTCAGCCATTTATCCACAGAAATATTTTCCGGCATGGCGGGTCTGGTCCGGGAAAAATCCAGCAAATCGGTGATGATGTTATCGCAACGCACCACATTGCGCTCTATTCTTTCCAGGGGAGGCAGAAAGGTGTCCCCGGTTTCGCTCAACCGGATTTTCATTACGCTGACCGTGTTGGCAATGGTAGCCAGCGGATTGCGCAATTCGTGGCTTACCGTGGCTGTCAGCTGCCCGATGGTGGCCATTTTCTGCTGCCTGGCCATTTCATCGCTCATGGCGGCCAGTTTTTGCTCGGTCTTTTTACGGGATGTTATATCGTTCAGCATCAGCAGCAGGTGCTTTTTGCCGGATCTGGTGAAGGAGGTGAAAAAACATTCCAGCCAGAGTTCCTTGCCAAAACTCGAGTTCAAATGTGCTTCCAGGGCCCGGGGGTGGCCGGTTTTCAGCGTTTCTTCAGCAGCGCTCAACAGACCGTTGCTCCCCCAGGATTCTATGCGGCGAAAGTTCTGCGCCAGTACCTGCTCGCTGGTGGCCCCGATGATCCTCCCGACAGCCTCGTTGGCCATAACACACTGCCCATCCTCCTCATAGACCGAGATTCCGGTTACCGAAGCGGTAAGAATGCGCTCGTTCAGCTCCAGGGCATCCCTCAGCCGGACGGTGCGTTCCTGCACCCTGTCCTCAAGGATTTCCTTGCCTTGCTGAAGTTCATTGAACTGGGCTGATATCACCGCTCCCATTTCCTTCAAAACACCTATGAGCGGCTGAAACTCCAGATAGGTCCGGTCATTTTCAAAGGCATGGTGATTCCCTTCGGAAAAATCATGAACCAGACCCGTAAACTGCCGGAGCGGTTTTTTGAGGAAATACCGCAGGGTCACCAGGGAAAAAAGGACCGTGGCCGCCAGCATGATGGAGCCGGAGGCGACGTAATACCACATATAACGTCCTTCCAGCTGACTGTGATAATCCGAGGAGACGCTGAAGTAGACGCTCCCGATTTTCTCATCGTTGTAAACTATCTCTCCCCTTCGGGTCAGGTCCGGCTTGATGCCGGGCTTTTTCTCCAGAAATACTACCTGACCTGTATTATCCTCGATCTGAATATCTCCGATGAAATCGTTGCTGGCGAAAGCCGCACCGATAAGCCTGATTGCTTCCGTGTTGAAATCCCACATGGGTTTTTTCAGGCTGTTGATGAGTGTGGAGAGATTCTCGTCGGCATTTATGCGGGTTTCCTCCGATGTTTTTTGGGCAGAAAGAGCCAGACTGATGTAAATCACCATGGCAAAGGTTGCGATCAAACCCGCAACAAGACTCATGGTGAAATTACTGACCACGGAAATATTTTTTTTGAACTTCGGTGTTTCCATTCTTATCCGGAGGGGCCTGATAGGGATTTACTTCAGCCCGCTCATCACGGTTTACCGGCAAAGCCCTTGCTGATACCTTCAGAACTTATCAGTTTTCATTTTTAATTTCAGCCCGGACGGCCTTGTGCCTGACCGGATGCGTGGCGGACTTTCCCACGCCGGACGGCTGCGCGTGACCATAGTATTTTCCACCTGGCGATAATCCAGTTCTCCAACAGCACTCTCGAAATCTTTCCGGATTTCCCGCCCGCAAACCGGCACGCCGACCACCCGTTTAGGTGCAACTGCAGCCGGTTCAAACCCTGCTCAAAGCAAAATACAAAGCAAAATAAATGTGCCCAATAAATTATTTAACGAATTCAGAGCTTCAAATGGTTCCTGGCCGCAAAGGGGAGCCTTTTTCCCAGCTGGGTCCGGGTCTTTATCCGCCTTAACCACGGACCTGCCTTCAATCCGGATCAGGGGCAAAACCCGGCGCATCCCGCCTTGCCGGGGCGGGCAGGTAAAATCCGCAGCCAGGGCTGTCGTACGGGGTGCTGTGTCGCCCCCGAATATCACCGCTGGTAAATCTTTACAAAACTGACATCTTTTATTAATTTGGGACTGGACGCGACCTTTGCCCAAAATAAAGAACCTGTGAAAAAACGGCAGAAGACCCCTCCCAGAAAACCCGGATGGCGCTTCCTGATCCGGATGGAAATGTT
>JAOUPZ010000255.1 GCA_029879595.1 Deltaproteobacteria bacterium
AAAGCCACCGGATGGAGCCGTCGGGCCATACAACCCTGTGTTCGATATCGTATTTTTCCTTGCGCTCCACACAGCCCCCCACCGCCGCCACCACCATGTCCCTGTCCCCGGGATGGATGGCGTTGAGAAAATTCTCATAGGTTGATTCCACCGAGCCCGGCTGATGACCGAACATGCGGTAGATGTTTTCCGTCCAGATCAGCCCGCCGGTGGAGATATCCCATTCCCACATTCCAATGCCGGCAAAATCCTGGGCCAGATTGTTGCGGTATTCAGAAATCTCTATCTTGCGTCTGGCCCGGTCCATCACGATGATAAGAAAGGACAGGGTCACCGCCAGAAAACCCACCAGCAAAATGGTGGATAGGCGCAGCTGTCCATAGGTGGCATAGGCTTCCTCATGGTCCATCTCGGTCGTCACCCCAAAACCCATGTCATCCAGCCATGTCCAGGCCCCAACCACCATGGTTCCCCGGTAGTCCCTGTATCCGTCCAGGTCGAACCCGTTGTTACCGGCGGTGGCGCTTTGGGCCATTTTCGTCAGGGGAAGCTCTCCGCCCCTGTTCCGGGGAGTACTCCGGTCCAGAACCATTCCGGGGTCTGTCAGTCTGATGTTCAGCGCCGATGATTCCCCATAGTCTATCAAACCGATGGAAACCAGTTCCTCGCCAAACCTGCTTTCGGAGAGCAAGGTGCCATTTAAGTCAAAAGCATATGTTTCACCCGAAATGCCAATTCTGCGGGTAGTGAAAACATCATTGAATCCGTGGTTGGTGTTCACCCGCAGCGCCAGCAGGGAGAATATATCACCCTGGGGGGTTTTCAAGGGCGTTACCAGGAACATGGTGGCTTGGCCCGGCTTCAGTTCACCTGTGCGCCCCGGCAGCGGAACATCAGACCTGATGGGAATGCTCATCAATGTTTCCCCCGCCCAGGCCCTTTCCAGCAGACCTTTCTGCAAGGACAAAATGTTCCGGGTTCCCAGGTTGACATCCCGACTGGAGCCCCTGTTTATATTGTCGCGGTCTATGATGAAAAAACCCTGATACTCCATGGTGCTCAACAGGGGCTGAAACAGCCTGCGGAGACTTTGTTGAGCGGGAGCGGCAGCCAGAGCTTCCGCTGAAGGGTCCATCCGCAGCAATTCCCCGGCATGGAGGGCGATTGTGCCCACGTCTCCCCAGCCCCGGACAAAGTCAAGATGGGTGTTGGTGCGAAGGCGCACCTCCTTCAGCGTGTATTCCAGCGAGCCCTGCAGGTTCCTGCGCAAATCATCACTGATCCTGGCTTTCACAAAATCCAGGTAGGTCCAGGAGGAAATTCCGGCGGCAAGAAAAACCAGAACTATCAGAAAGCTTTTTTTTAATTTCCTAATACTTTTCATCATCATGGCTTACCATCTGCGAGCAGGTTTGAGTCCACTGGTCCGGCCGTCATAATCTTTCCCTGAACGGCGGCATCATGCTTTAATAACGGCCAGCACCTCATTACCGGCACCCATGTATTCCAGCCGGCTGAAGCTGAACTGGTTGGCCATGGCTATTCCCCGCCCGTGGTTGTCAAAGACCCTTTTCTCGTCAAAATCCAGGAATTTTTTCCAGTCGAAGCCCTCTCCCTGGTCCTTTACGAGAAACCGCAACTCCTCTTCTTTTCTCTCAAACTCCACCAGCACCTCCTTGTTGAGGTACTCTTCCTTCACCAGCCTGCTCCTGACTTCCTGCTCCCACCTTCCCTTGGTGTTGAGAGTGGTCTTTTCCTCGTAGGTTATTCCCAGGTTTCCATGCTCAATGGCATTGATGAAAAGCTCGTTCAGTCCCACGATCACCTTCTCCGGCTCCGGGCAGGTCTTGGCCATCATCACCGCCAGACTGCGGGCATGGTCCAGGTTCTGGAACTTGAACTCCCCTTTTTTCATCATGCGGATGGATTCGGCGGCTCCCTGAACCTCCTCTTTCAAGCTCTTGATGGCGGCCTGTTCCATGAAGGCCGTGCGGCAGATGGTCCGCAGGGATTCCGCATCCACCGGCTTGGTGAGATAATAGAACGCTCCCAGGCCCAGCCCTCTGCGGATATCCTCCCTGCTGTCCAGGGCGGTCACGAATACCACGGGAATATCCCTGGTGCTTTCCATCTCCTTCAGTCTCCGGCAGGCTTCAAAGCCGTCCATTTCCGGCATCATCACATCCAGCACTATCAGGTCGGGGCTGTGTTTCTCGGCAACTTCCAGGGCCTTCTGGCCGTTTTTCGCGAACGACAGCGAGTATTCATCCTTCAGAATGTTCCTGATCACCTGAAGGTTTGCCGGTTGATCGTCCACTGCCAGCACCCTGGGCTTTTTCTCAAGATCGTTCATCGTTCCAATCCGGGTTTGGTTAACCGCTTTTTTTTATAAAAGCATCCCAACGCAACAGAGGCGCCTTGCTTTGATAATAATTATCGTTTGTGAAGTTGCAGAAAGTGTGGGGGAGATGAGTTTTTTTTATCTGGATTTTCCCGGCAGGGCGCCTGGGATTCAGGAAAAAAGGGAATAAAGGCGCCACACAACCCCGGCGGCTAGCCGGGAGAGCCGGTCCCTGCATGCCAGCGACCCGGGATTTCCGCCTGACAGTCCGGACAGCGGCCGTCCTGCAAACGGTTTTTCAACAGGCTGTAGCCGCGGCGTTCCACCAGCAAAGCCCGGCAGTGGGGACAGACGGTATTGTCCATTCCTTCCAGCTGTCCCCTGGTATTTCCCGGGTAGATATGGCGCAGGCCGACCTCCTTGCCCATGCGCCAGGCCCGCACCAGCGATTCCAGGGGGGTCCCCTGGCGGTCCTGCATGCGGTAGGTGGGATAAAAAGCCGTTACATGCCAGGGGATATCCTGGCTGATCTCCGCGATAAAGCCGGCCATGGCCCGCAGTTCACGGTCCGTATCATTCATTCCGGGGACAATCAGCGAGACTACCTCCACCCAGACCCCGGCCCGGTAGAGGCGCTGGATGCCGTCCAGCACCGGCTGGAGCCGTCCGCCCAGCTTTCGGTAGGTGGCGTCGTTGAAACACTTCAGGTCAACATTGCACACGTCCAGCCAGGGCCGGAGATAGTCCAGCCCTTCCCCGGTGTTGTATCCGTTGGAAACAAAGGCGGTCCTGAGACCCGCGGCCTGGGCCAGCCGGAACACCTCCACGGCCCACTCGGTGGTGATCAGGGGTTCGTTGTAGGTGCTGGCGATAAGGCTTGATCCGTGGGAGCGGGCCAGCGCCACAATTTCCCGGGCCTCAATTCTTCTGATGGCGGCGCCGGCGGCCTCGTCCCGCAGGGCCTGGCTGGAAAGCCAGTTCTGGCAAAAGCTGCAATGGAAACAGCAGCCCAGCATTCCGAAGGACATGGCGTCCGTGCCGGGAAGCACATGGAAGAACGGCTTTTTTTCCACAGGATCGTTCTGCAGCCCGGACACATAGCCCCTGGGGCCGAACAGGGTGCCCTCCCGGTTGAAGCGCACCTTGCACACGCCGCTGCTACCCGGCGGGACCAGGCAGCGGTGGGCGCAGGCCAGACACCTCACCCGTTGCCGCTCTTCCACGCTCACCAGTTCCATCGGGGCGGCAAGTGAGGTCAGTGTTCTTTCCAGTTCTCCCTTCATCTTCCTTACACCTCCCCACCCCGGAGAATCAGTCGGAGATGGCCAGCCGGACCCTGAACAGCTTTTTCTCATCATTGCGCAAGGTCTCCACCTCAACCACGGTGTCCGGCTCCAGCTGCTCCAGGGCGTTGAGCAGGTCATCGTTGTCCTTGACGGGAAAGCGGTCGATCCTCACGATAACATCCCCCACGATGATCCCTCCGCGCATGGATCGCTCCAGGCCCTTCAGGCCCGCCTTTTCGGCCTCGGAGCCTTCCTGGACGCTGAGGATCATCGCCCCGGTGAAACCCGCCTCCCGCACGGCGCTGTCGCGTACCAGGTTTATGCCGAGCATGGGACGCTTCATCTGCCCATATTGTATCAGCTGGGGCACGACCCTGGACACGGTTTTCACGGGCACGGCGAACCCGATGCCCGCGCTGCCCCCGCCGGGGCCGATGATGGCTGTGTTCACCCCGATCACCCGGCCCGAGGAATCCAGGAGCGGCCCGCCGGAATTGCCGGGATTGATGGCCGCGTCGGTCTGGATGACGTCCCGGATGCGGCGGCCGTTGGGGGAGGATATCTCGCGGCCCAGGGCGCTGATGATGCCCGTGGTCAGGGTGGTGTCCAGGCCGAATGGATTGCCGATGGCCAGCACCTTCTGCCCCACCTGCAGGGCGTTGGAATCCCCCAGGGGCAGCGGTTTCAGCTTTTCCGGGGGGGCCTCTATCTTGAGCACGGCCAGGTCCATGGAGGGTGCGGCCCCCACCACCTTGGCCTGGTATGTTACCTGGCCCAGCCCCACGGAGATCCGGTTGGCGCCCTCAATCACATGACTGTTGGTGATGATGTACCCCTCGGAGTTCCAGACGAACCCGGAGCCGGAGCCCTGGGGTATCTCAAAGACGTTCATCGTCCACAGGTCCCGCCTGAGCTGGGTGTTGGTGATGAACACGGTGGACGGAGAGGCGCTCTTGAACACCTCGATGTTGTTCTCCTCGTCGGTGGAGGTGATGCGGGGAATGACGGGGGGAACCTCCGCCGGCTGGCGGGCCGCCGGGGGCCTGGTGGTGACCGGTGGGGGCTCGGCGGGTTGCTCCTGCTGCTTTTTGCCGCAGCCCGGGGCGGCCAGCAGCGCCGCCAGCAGCAACGCCGCCAGCAGCAGTACTTCAGGCAGCCGGGCCTTTGACAGCCGGGCCTTTGACAGCCAAGCC
>JAOUPZ010000256.1 GCA_029879595.1 Deltaproteobacteria bacterium
CTGGGGAGTGCACCTGGGCCAGGAGGATCTGGCGGCCCTCGATCCGGCCCTGGTCCGCTCCACATCGCTCAAGGTGGGAATCTCCACCCACTCCGACGATGAAATTGAGCGCGCCCTGGCATACGGACCGGCTCTGCTGGGTTTCGGCCCGGTTTTCAGCACCGCCACCAAGCGCCTCGCCTACCAGCCCCAAGGCGTGGAGACCCTGCGCCGGACAGTGGACCGCGTCCCCGTGCCGGTGGTGGCCATCGGGGGCATCGACGGCTCAAATCTGGAGGCGGTGGCCCGGACCGGCGTGGCGCTGGTGGCCATGATTGGATATTTGGACACAGTACAAACCGCAGCCGGGCTCCAGGCGCTCATGGAAAGGCTGAAACACCCCGCAAACTGATTACAAACAGTTTTTCCCCGCCAAAATACGTTTATCCGCCACCCGGATACAGGCACCGGCAGCTCCGGAGCAGGACTTGTGGCGTTTTTACCACAGAATTTATGGCAGTAAAAATAAAAACAATATCAAGGTTATAGGTCCAAACTGTGGTGGAAAACCATCAAGGCTGAATCCGTCAATTCATTCTGTGTCCAAAATACCCCATTTGTTTGAAGTGTCTGCGCTTTGCTGAAAGGCATATAAATATAATATACTATTAATAAAATCAATGTTTTAACTAATATTTTCGCTGCGATTCCATTTAAGGCACGAACCATGAAGTAAGACAGACCAGGCTGAACAACAAAGCTGCCGGGCTCATGTTGAACCCGGTACAAACCCCGCGACCCGGATGGCCGCTGGCCGACCGGATGGGGAGCATTGCAAGGGTGGCAGCACAGGACGCATGTAAGGGCATCGAGGCCTTTACCGGTAAGTGGGCAAAAGCCCCGGACCGCTGGAGCGTCAAGGCTTGCAATCAGGACTGGCCGCAGTTGGCCGGGAGGGCAATTATGAAAAAGAAAACTATATCTCATCAGGAAATAAACCAGGCGATAAAGAACTTCTTGACCGAGGGAGGGCTGATCAAGAAGCTGCCTGACCAGGAAGTGAAGCGCCAGGAGGTTATTGGTGAGGATAAATACGAGATCTACGAGCCTCTCAGCAACCTTCCCATTGTCAATTGAAAGGACCGCTGAATAACGCGGCCTGCGTTATCTGCATCCGGCAGGTGAAATTCAGGCCAGCCGGAAAACTGAACAGCAGGCGAGGGGCGGGGGGCCCCTCAGCAGAAATTCAGACCGGCGAAGCACACCGCCGCCGCATCAATCCACGGCATAAATCCACGGCATAAATCCAACGTACCAACCTGCCGCAGAAATACTCCGCAGGAACCCCGGGCAGAATACCAGCCCGTAAATTTATCCCAATGATATCCGCAGGTTGAACATCGGCAGGCATTTCCTCTGTTATTGTGCTATCATATCAATATATTGAACCACGTTCTCCGGGGCATGTGAGAATAGTCCGGGCCAACCGGCCGGAGTGCCTTGCCAACCAGGAACGAGGGGCATAGGGTTTGGTTGTACGGGCCAACAGCCTCCAGGCAGGGCTGGCAGAAACACCGGATGCCTGGCGGAACCGGGGAGCGCACAAGGGAGGTCAGCGGCTATGGATACCGATATCAACGCGGTAATCTGGGAAAAGCAGCCCGCAGTTCATAAACCGGTGCTGATCGCCGCTTTCCAGGGCTGGAACGACGGGGGCCAATCCGCCACCGGCGCCGTTTCCTGGCTGATGGAATTTACCCGGGCCGAGCGCTTCGCCTCGATTGATCCGGAAAACTTCTACATCTTCTCCGAACACCGACCCACGGTCAGCCTGGTGGAAGGCAAAACCCGCCACATCGAATGGCAGAAGAACGAGTTCTGCGCAGGGACGCTGCCTGAGGGGGGGGATGTTATTCTGCTGAAGGGAGTGGAGCCGGACCTGCTATGGCGCACCTTCAGCGCCAACATCCTGGCGGTGGCCCGCTACCTTGAAGTACGGCAGGTGGTCGTGCTGGGAGCCTACCTGGCAGATGTCCTGTATTCGCTGCCGGTGGAGATCAACGGCTTCAGTTCCGAAACGGCCCTGGGGGAAAAACAGGATATCAAGCCTTCAAATTACGAGGGGCCCACCGGCATCGTGGGCGTCCTCACCGATGTTTGCGGCATGGAAGGTCTGCCCACCCTTTCGTTGTGGGCCGCCATTCCCTATTATATTTCCATTCCCAACCCCAAGGGGGTGCGGGCCCTGCTGAACAGATTGCAGAAAATCCTGGGATTCGGCCTTGATATGAGCGCCCTGGACCAGGAAACTGAAGTATTCGAGAAGGAAATCAACAAGGTTGTGAAAAACGATCCCAACGTTGCGGCATATGTGCGGGAACTGAAGAAACGAAGCATTATCAACTGATGCTGCCCGGGCCAGGGCCGGCGGCGGAGGAATCATCCCAGGGGAAGGACACTTCATGGGTCAGGCTGCCATTGCGGAAAACATATCCCCGTCCCCGGTCTATCATCCCATCAGCGCGCATTACCGCCGGCTTTTCGGGTGCAAGGTCTACAAGGTGGGAGTTTCGGTGGCCCGCGACTGCCCGGTGCGCAAGGTGCCCCGCCCCGGCCAAGGGGCAGAACCGGCCGCCGAGGAAAACGGACAGTGCATTTTCTGCGATGAATGGGGCGCGGCGTCCCACCCGGAGCGGGCCGGACTGACCCTGGCCGGACAGGTGCGGGAAGGCCGCAAAACCCTGAGCGGACGCTACGGTGCGGAAAAATTCATCGTATACCTGCAGGCCTATACCAGCACCTTTGCCCGGCGCAGCCAGCTCAGGGCCTGGCTGGAGGAAGCCCTGGCCATGGAAGGCGTGGTGGGAGTGGCCCTGGGGACCCGCCCGGACTGCCTGCCGGACAGCCTGCTGGCCATGCTCACGGAAATATCCGGGCAGGGATATGTTTCCCTGGAGCTGGGCCTGCAAACCCTGGACGACGCTCAGCTCAGGTTTCTCCGGCGCGGCCATGACGCCGCCTGTTCGCTGGATGCCCTGAACAGACTGGCGGGACACCCCCGGCTGGACGGCTGCGCCCACCTGATGTTCGGGCTGCCCGGGGAAACAGACCGGCAGCTTGTACAAACGGCCCGGATCATCAACGATTCCGCCCTGACCAGCGTCAAGCTGCACAACCTGCATGTGCTGCGCGGCACGGAGCTGGAAAACATCTACCGCCAGGGGGGCTTTCAACCCCTGGAGCTGGAGGAATATGCCCGCCGGGTGATGCTGTTCCTGGAGCACCTTTCCCCCCGGATCGCCGTGCACCGGCTGGGCGCGGTGGCCTCCCGCTGGGAGGATGTGGTGGCTCCGGACTGGGTGCGCGAAAAAATGGGGCCCCGGCAGTATATTCTGGACCGGATGCAGACAGCCGGTTCATGGCAGGGCAAAATGGTCGTGACAAGCGGCTTGAACCAACCACCAGGATGACATGGGAATTATTCGACTATTGATGTTTGTGCTGGCCGGACTCCTGGCCTACCTGCTTTTTCAGCGCCTGCTGGGCCGGGGCGGGTCCGGTGAATCACCCGACCAGGCCGATGAACGGCTGGACAGACTGGTCCAGGACCCGGTTTGCGGGGTGTATGTGGACAGCAGGGAAGCCGTGCGCCACAAGGTGCCGGACGGAGAGCTGTTCTTCTGCAGCAAGGACTGCGAACAGAAATTTCTGGACAAGTCGAGCGGTTAACCTTCAGGGGATACTGGACTTATGTTCAGCAGACAGATGTCCTTCGGCGGAAGCTGGTACCCGGCTGACCGCGCAGACTGCGAACGGCAGATCCTGAGTTTTCAAAACGAACCCCTGCCCGCGGGAACCGGCGGCGGGGACAGCGGGGGCCGGGTGAGCCTGGGGGTGGTGCCCCATGCCGGCTGGATGTTTTCCGGCAGGCTGGCCGCCCGGGTGTTCCAGACCCTGCCCCGTCAACAGGAGGTGGATTTGGTGGTGGTGCTGGGGGGGCACCTCAGGGAAACCGACCCGGTGGTGGCCATGACGGAGGGACAGTGGGAGACCCCGTTCGGGCCCTTCAGGATGCACACTCCCTTCCAGCCGCTGCTGGAATCACTCCCGGCTGTGCTGCTGGAAGACGAACGCCAATGCCACGACGACAACTCGGTGGAGCTGCAGCTGCCCTTTGCCCGGTATCATTTTCCCCGGGCGGAGCTGCTGACCCTGCGTGTTCCGCCCTCGGCGGTGGCGCAGCGGGTGGGGGAACTGCTGGATGAGTATCTGCGCTCCAGCGCACTCAACGCCGTGCTGCTCGGCTCCACCGACCTGACGCATTATGGGCCCAACTACCACTTTGAGCCCCAGGGCCAGGGCCAGCAGGCCCTGGAATGGGTGCGCCGGGAGAACGACCCGGCCTTCATCAGCGCCGTGGAATCGGTTTCGGAGGATCGGATACTGGACACGGCCCGCCAGCGCCACAACGCCTGCTCCCCGGGAGCGGTGGCGGCACTCTGCCGGGTGGCCTCCCGCGAGGGGCTGAGCTTCCGCACCCTGGACTACTCCACCAGTCACGACATCATGCCCGGTGATTTCCGCAATTTCGTGGGATATGTGGGGGGGGTGTTCGCCTGAAAAAAGACGTCTCGCGGCCCCGCGGGACGGTCATTTCCGGGAAGCTATCCGGAGCAGGGAGCCCCCCAGGCTGCGGGCGGCCTGGCCCGCCACCCTGAGAGTGGCCTTGCCGGCCCGCACGGCCATGACCGCCGCTGTTTTTCCCGCACCGCCGGAGCGGGACTCCGCATTATCACGCGCCACCGGAGCGGCGGTCCG
>JAOUPZ010000257.1 GCA_029879595.1 Deltaproteobacteria bacterium
AGTCCGGCCCGGGAGAAACCTGCAGGAAAATCAACCCCCAAATCAAAAAGTTCAAAATCCGCCCCGAAAACTCTGGGGTGAGTCTGAAGCCCTCCGGGACAAGTGCCCCACGGCCACACACTCTGCGGAAAAGGTGAGATGAGTCAGGACAACGAGAAACGGATTGCCGCGGAAAGCGCCGCCTCAATGGTTCACGATGGAATGATCGTGGGACTTGGCACCGGCTCCACGGCCGAGTTCGCCA
This sequence comes from Deltaproteobacteria bacterium, assembly GCA_029879595.1. GTDB lineage: Bacteria > SAR324 > SAR324 > SAR324 > JACQKK01 > JAOUPZ01. Next base: position 245 of record JAOUPZ010000257.1, read on the forward strand.
TCGCGCGGCTGGGGGAAAAGGTCAGGGGAGGGCTGCGCATCAAGGGGGTGCCCACATCGGAAAGGACGGCCAACCGTGCCAGAAACGAAAGGATCCCGCTGCTGGATTTTTCGCAGGTTACCAGGCTGGATATGGCTCTGGATGGTGCGGATGAGTTTGATCCGGCGCTGAACCTGATCAAGGGCGGGGGCGGGGCGCTGTTCAGGGAAAAAATAGTGGCCGCCGCGGCCGACAAGCTGGTGATATTCGCCGACAGCAGCAAGCAGGTGGAAAAGCTCGGTCGGTTTCCCCTGCCCGTGGAGGTGAACCCCTTCGGATGGCAGGTTACCTTGGAAAAGATAAAGGCGCTCTGCCCGGAGGTAACGCTGCGGGGAGGGTCGGACAAACCCTTTGTCACCGACAACCACGGTTATATCATCGACTGCGGCTTCGGGCAGATCGACGACCCCGCCGAGCTGGAGCGCCAGCTCAAATCCATCGTGGGCGTGGTCGAAACCGGGTTATTCGTGGGCATGGCCCAGTTTGTCTGCCTGGGCAGGGGGGACAAGGTTGAGGTGCTGAAGCCACGGGCCTGAAAAGGGCCGCCTTCCGGGTATCCACTCAGGCCAGGATGTGCACCCGGGCCAAAAAATCCGCCGGCAGCCTGGCTTTCAGAATCGAGAAGATCTGCCGCCGGGTGTAACGCATGGAAAAGTGCTTGAGAATGATGTGCTCGTTTTGCAGCGCATCCGGGCATTGCTGCAGGAATTCCAGCAGATCATCCAGGTGGGTGTGTCCCCTGCGCCGGGCCAGCTCCCGCTCGTCCTCCATCAAAAAGGTAAGCTCCAGGAACAATATGTGAGACTGGCCGATATGCCGCTCACGGTACAGGGTCTCGATGGTGCTGTCTCCGATGAAGGTCAGGCGCGGCACCCGGAACTCATCCTCGAACTCCACCCCTTCACGGCGCAGCCGGGCCAGCTCAAGGCTTTCCGTGCCGTGATACTCCGGCTTGAGCTTTTTCCGCAGTTCAAAAAGGGTGTAGCCCAGCGAGGGCATGGTGTGGGTTACCCCAAAGGCCTGGGCCACCAGTTGCCGGTTCAGCGTCACCTCGTTCCCGGCGTCCAGGGGAATGAAGTTGGGCTCCTTATGTTCTTTACGCCCCTTGTGGTATTCCATTTTCTGCCAGGCGGCGGATATGGCCCTGAATCCTTCCAGGGTTTCACGGGGGATATAGTACTCCGCAGGATCCATCCCCAGCAGGCGGCGCAGGGAAACATGGCGCAGCAGGCAGCGCGTGTGGTCCCCATGCCCGTGGGATATGAACACCCTTTGAATGGGTACCGCATCCATCAGGCAGTCTCCCATGTCGAACGCCACGTTCATCTCGGGCACATAGGCGTAGGTGGACAGGGCCGCAATGGAAAAGGCATTGATGGTTTCCTGGGGAAACTTCAATGTGATCGGTAAGCCTGGGTTGTGGTGGCGTGGTGTCATCGGGCTGGCCCTTCCCGGGCCACTCAAGTATGGGTGTGAGCATTGATATTCCAGCCGGCGGCCATGCAGCGCTCCGCCGGAATTGTTATTAAATACCACCTGGGTTGGCAGGGGCAAATGATATTTCCCCGCATGGCAAAGCATTTGGAAAAAACGCAAGCAGGTACTGGTCAGGCGGAACGGGCTGAGTCGGGGGCGGAGAATGCCGGTGTGTGGTTCTGCGTGCTGGAAAAAGTCGCTCCGGCCAGTGAATCTGGGCAGGAATCCCTGGCCGAGAGCGATCAGGAGGGCGGAAGGGGAACTTTTAAGGTGGGGAAATTCCCCTTCCATGGGGGTCGTGCAATTCTGGGACAGCCTGGGCTGTCCGGGCATCAGTCAAAGGCAGGTGCCGGGAGGGCTTAGTAATCCAGCACCACCTCGTAGGCGGAATCCAGGCTGGTATGGACCCGGCTCTGAGACGCCACCTCTTCGGGAGGAAGGGTTTTGATCAGCCCTCCCTTATTAAGGAATGTTCTGACGGCGAGGGCTACTTCCTCACCGGTTATGGTGAAACCTTTTTTGCGATTTATATTTCGCTCAACATTCCTGTTAACGCCGCCATTCCCATTCATAGCGATTTTTCAACCCTGTCTGTTGTTTTTTTATTTAACCTCATCCTGTATTAAAACAAACGGAATGTCACATAAAAAGTTCCTTAAAAAAATAACAATCCGATAAAAAAATCCCGGGTCACAGAATTGTTTACCAAACGCTCTGGGATTTAAGGTTTTTTCGGGGAGAGAAATTTCAGGAGCCGTGTTTTGCAGGAAACAAACAGGTCCCGGGCCGGGGGTATTCTGCCCTGGCCGGGGAAGTTTGCCCGGCAGGGCCGCCCGTCTTGACGGATACGGCCCGGCCTGCGGGGGGGAAGCGGGTCAGACGGTTCGTGAGAACTGGGCCGGCCGCTCGCGGGAGCGCAGGTGATTGTCAAACAGCACGGCTATGTTGCGCAGGAACAGCTGCCCGTCAACGGTGACGCGGATTCCCTTGTCGCTCAGTTCCACCAGGCCGTCTTCCTGCAGGGGTTTCAGGGCCTGCACCTCATACTCCAGCAGCTCGCGCAGCTTGGGATCGAATTTTTCCGCCATGGCGGCAAAGTCGAATCCGCTTTCGCAGAACAGGGCGCTTATCAGGGACTTGCGCATCAGGTCGTCCGGCGAGAGCTCCATGCCCCTGATGATGGGCAGGTGGCCGTCGTTGATGATCTGCTCGTAGCGGTTGAGCTTCTTTTCGTTTTGCCAGAACTTGCCCTGGAACTCGGTGATGCCGCTGACCCCGAAGGCCAGCAGGTCCGTGCCCGCCTGGGTGGTGTAGCCCATGAAGTTCCGCCGCATGCTGCCATCCCGGTAGGAAACGGAAAGGTCGTCCTCGTTCAGGGCAAAGTGATCCAGCCCGATATACTGATAGCCGGCCTTGCCCAGCCGCTCGCGGGCCAGCATGAAGATGGCCAGCTTCTCGTCCGGGTTGGGCAGGGATTCCGGGTCCAGCCTGCGCTGGAAGGGCATGGACTTGGGCAGGTAGGCGAAGTTGTACATGGCAATGCGGCCCGGCCGCAGCTCAATCACCTTGTCCAGGGTATGCTCATAGGTCTCCCGGGTCTGGTAGGGCAGGCCGTATATCAGATCGAAGTTCACGCTGAGGAAGCCCAGGTTCTTTCCGGCGGTGACCAGACGCTCCACCTGATCATAGGGCTGGATGCGGTCCACCGCCTTTTGCACCTTCTCGTGGAAGTCCTGCACGCCCAGGCTCACGCGGTTGAAGCCCAGCGAGCGCAGGTGTTCGAGCTGCCTGGTGTCCACCGTGCGGGGGTCCACCTCGATGCTCATCTCCACATCTTTCTCGAAGGGAAGAGCCCCTTGGCCGTCTCCACCAGGCGCGTCATGGCGTCCATGGAGATGAAGGTGGGGGTTCCTCCTCCCAGGTGGAACTGGCGCACCGGACGGGCCACGCCCATGCTTTCCCGCATCAGCTCCATCTCCCGGTTGATGCAGTCCATGTAGGGATCGGCCGGGTCCTTCTTGGGGGAGATGATGACGAAGCAGCCGCAGTACAGGCAGCGCTTGCGGCAAAACGGGATGTGGACATAGATGGAAAGCGGCTCGTTGTCCGCCTTGCCCCGGGCATCGGCCAGCCAGCCCTTGACCTGCTCCTCGTTGGAATCACCCCAGTAGGGTATGGGGGGATATGATGTGTAGCGGGGCACAGCCGCGTCGTATTTTTTCAGCAGCCCCTCGATCCGTTTATGGTCTTTCGCCAGGTCGTTCATGTTTTGCGGTCTTCCGTGTGCTTGGTGATTCTAAGATGTTCCCCTGCCCCTTCCCCGTGGGGCGCTCTTGTCAGGTGGTCTCTTCTAGGGATAATGGCCCCTCAAAAAAGGTTCACGGACTATTTTAATTTTATAGCATGGATATTTGGCCGCGCACAGATTTTGCGCTATAAAACACCATTTTCTTCAGGGCCTTGCTGTGGATGCGTTTCCTCCCCGCAACAACAACTTACTTGCTTGACAAGGAAAAAAGGCCACCGTACCATGAATTTCCATACCCGGTCAGCTTGCATTCCGGGGCGGATAGCTCCCGGATACGGCCCGTCAGGGCGGGGGGGCGATAATTGGCCAAAGGGTACGGCAAAAGGGATGAGGCGCCAGGCTGGAATTTAGCGCGCCGCACACAGAACAAGGAATAGCGGGGTCGTAGTTAAGTTGGTTATAACGCCGGCCTGTCACGCCGGAGGCCGCGGGTTCGAGTCCCGTCGACCCCGCCACCCGCTTCTCAAGTCCTCCGGTTCTCCCACATACATATACATACTGGCATTAACTTGCTGGCTTTAACTTGCTGCGGCGGCCCGCCAGGGGTGCCCGATTGCGTGACGGATACAGCCGTACCTTACGCCGTATTTTGTGCGGTTGCCCCGCCGGTGCTAGAATTAATCATGCCTTCCTGCCTGATGGTCACGGCAGCGGAGGGGGCGCTGTGCTGTCTGGCGGGGTAATCTGAAACCTCCAGCACAGGAGGAACGCCATGCATGCCATGATAC
>JAOUPZ010000258.1 GCA_029879595.1 Deltaproteobacteria bacterium
GGGCAGGCCCCTGGAGGTGGCTTTGTTCTAGGTGGGGAGGGGGGGTGATGGCTGACCCTACTGTGACATCATCAATCAATCCTGCTCAACATATTTTCAATCGCCTTCTTCAGCGAAGGAATGCGGTATTCCACAACACCCCATACCCGCTCCAGATCAAGACCAAGATAATCGTGAACCAGGATGTTCCTGAATCCGGCGATGGCTCGCCATTCCACCCCGGGATATGAGGACGTTAGTGCCTGGGATAAGCGCTGGGTGGATTCCGCCAAGGTTTGCAGGTTGCGGAGAACCCCGTCTTGAATAAGTGTATCCTGAAGAAACGCTTCTTTCCCACCGAATGTGTAGGATTCGATACGGATAATCGCCTCGCGGATGTGCTCAAGGTACACCCGGTCATCCTTTGCTGATGCGCTCACAGGGGCACAGCCTCCCGCAGCACGTTCTCCCGGATGCGCTCGTGCAATGCCGGTTCGGTCACAGTTTCCACCCGGCAGTGCAACAGGTCTTGCAAATCCATCAGCATGGCACCCAAATCGAATAAATCCCTACCCTCCTCCAACTCCACCAGAAAATCCACATCGCTATCGCCTTTGGACTCCCCCCGGACAACGGAACCGAAAATGCGCACATTGCTGGCACCATGCCGGGCGGCGATTTCCAGAATGGCTTGCCGATGAGTTTTCACCGTTTCCAGGTTCATAGTGGCCTTTCCCTCAGAGGGTTTTATTTCTTCTATTCTTTTAACGTATTTGGAAGGAATATTCCAGTTCGAGGCCGGGCGAGACCCCAAGACGCACAGCCGGCACTTCTGGTCGGCCGCGCTGGCTTAGCCTCCCCCCGTGGACGAAATGGGGGAGGCTTTGGGTAAGTTGGTGCGGAAGAAGGGGGGGGATAGCGATGGTAAAGGAAAAAACGACCCACCAGGAGCAGGGGACAGGCTAAAACCACCTCTTTACACCATTCATCAAACCAGCGAAGAACGAATCGCCTTAGTAAAAAGACGTGTGTCAGCAAAGTAGTTTGGATATGCCAGAGGTAATGCACGAAACGAATCCACTGAAACTAAAACTGCATTTATTCCCGCTGATTGTTTTGCTTGTTTCTCGACTTGAAGATAATGATCGGTCGCTTTTTCAGTTTCATTTTCTTTGAATGATTCAATCCTCAGGATTCTCGTTTTTAAATTTATTACCAGCAGGAATATTTTCTTTCCTTTATGGTGCTTAGAGCCAATGGATTTTGCCGCCACAGTGAACGCATCAAATTTTTTAAAAATATCGAAGGATTGAACTAAGTCTGATAATTCTTTGGTTAACTCTTTCTTATCTGTAGGTGTATTTGGCACCAAAGGTGTTTTTTCATGATTTGACAATATGCTTCCTGATAATGCAAAAAAACGCAGCCATTCCGCTTGCCCATCGCTGGCTTTTAGTGCTTGAGATGAAAATATTTCTGCTGTCTCTACAGCAGTTGCCCACAAATGTTGCAATTTTGATCGGATTTGAAGTTCAATCAACAGCCCATTATACGGAATGGCTTCAGGACGATTATTATTGTATCGAAATATCAAATGCACGCCTCTATAACCTGATGGTTTTGGTGTATCAATATAATCGTTTCGTTTAACCAGCTCATGGTTTAAATTTATAGACGTATATTTCCCATATAAAGTTTGTGCCGCATACTTTCTATCTAGCATTCTTGCCGAGTTAATATCTTTAACAATTGCTCGTATTCCGCCAATATCTTGCATATTAGAAAGCGCCATGCTTTTTTCTCGCATAAGCTTTCTTTCAATTGATTCTAGTCGTTTTATTCGCTGTGCTATTGTGGCATTTTTATCAACAGTTTTTACTCTGTTCCGCAATGTTGCCTGAAATGTATTTAACGGGTATGCGTGAGATGATTTCCAGTTGTTGATGACTTCCAACGATTCTAAAATATCTGCTGACGTAGCTGTAGGGTTGATCAGGGTTTTACCAGAATTATTCACCTTAGACTTGGTGTGTTCAGGCTGTGTCCATCTGGCCATGAGCCTCTCGTAGTTTTGAATCCGGTTGATTTCCCCGTTTTTTTTTCTTGGCCTAGTATATTACCCACCCCTGAAAGGGAGGATAGGTGTGTTTCCCGCGTGCGGCCTCCTGTAATGGCCATGATTATCATATTTCTCTCATCTCCGCGCAAATTTCAGCGAAATCGAACAAAATCCCACAGGGATACGCCCCCGCTACAGCTTTCCCCAAACGGGTGGGCCTGTAATTTAAATACGCAGGAGGTTTGAACAAACCTCAACCCTTAAGCTTCTTGGCTAACTGCTGTAACCGCTTTACTTCCTCACGAGCCTCTGCCAGCAGTTCATCCCAGGAGCCTGGTGGGTGGCCGCGTTCCAGCATCTCATGAAAAATCCGATAGGCGTCGCTCATGCTCCCGTAGGCACGCTTCGTATCATCATCGTTCACCCAGGAAAAAACGATCAGCTTTGAGGGGGCATGAAAACGAAAGAACAACCGGTATTGCTGGAAGAACTTGGCTCGAAACCAGTGCTGATTGTGACTGCCCAGGGTTTTCCCTTGGCGGTATTCAGGACGGGTAGGGTCTTGCGGAATGACTTCAAACGCCAGCTTTGTAATCGCTGCCAAACGCTTGCTGGCATTCTTCTTTTTGTACCCGGAGGGGTCCTTTTGCTTTAGAGCCTCAACTTGTTGCGCCAACTCTTCAAGCTGGTTGATAAACAGCGGGTGTGCATAAATCGTCCAACCGTTAATGACAATGGGAGTTGACAGTTCCGCACTCATTCATCGTCGACCGAGAGGGGAGCATCAAGGTCCACATCAATGCCACTGACCAGTGTTTTGATTCGTTGCACAAACCCAGGTTCCAGGGCCTGCAAGCGCTCTGGATGGCTGGCAATGTCATTGGCCAGGAAATCTAAAAACCGGGTCAGCAGAGGGTCACTCTCACGGTTAGCTTCAACGCGCGTTAGAACAACCTCGCCATTGGGACGAATGCTGTAATGAAGCTTGTCACGCTTTCCCACCCCCAAAGCTTGGCGCACGGTTTTTGGTACCGTTGTCTGATACCTGTCAGTTAGCGTAGATTCGATATCTTCAAAGTTATTCATGGCATTAACCCTATTATTTGAGTTGATGATATTAATGTAATGCATATTCATTGCCTTGTCAATGCATTTGCATTACCCTTCGGAAGCTTCATATTCTATTTAGGGATGTACCAAAGTATCGCAAATTTGATCCTGACAAGAATTGGCCTGCCTCCGCTTCTAGTAAAACTTGCCGGGAGCATTCAGGTTCACATTGGGCTTGCTTTCCCTGCCGGGCGGCATCCCCGGAATCCGGCTGGGGTGAATTGCAAAAACAAACAGCCCTGCTACCATAATAATAAGACTGGGCAAACAGCCGCCGCGGCCTTCCAGATCACGGAAAGCAGGGCGGCACACTGAAGATAAAAACGGACCGCCAGACAGAAACCCGCATGGGCAATACACCCCGCACCCGCTACCTGCTGGACACCAACGTACTGCTGCACGATTCCGATGCCCTGTTCGCCTTTCCTGACGCCGAGGTGATCATCCCCATCACGGTGATCGAGGAGGTGGATCAGTTCAAGAAGGAGATGAGCGAGAACGGGCGCAACGCCCGGCTGGTGTCCAAGACCATCGATAAATACCGCCAGACCGGCAATCTGTCCCGGGGGCTGGATCAGCCCAACGGCAGCCGCATCCGGGTGTATGTTTGGAACAAGGAGATGAAAGGCGTGCCCGGCGAGCTGGACATGCGCCGCGCCGGCAACAAGGTGCTGGCCTGCGCCCTGCGGCTGAAGGAAGAGAACGGCGGCCAGCCCCTGGTGCTGGTAAGCCAGGATACCAACATCCGCATAAAGGCCAACGCCCTGGGCATCGAAGCCATCGGCTATGAGGGTGAACACCAGCTGAGCGCGGAGATTTACGAGGGCTTCACCAGCCTCGAGCTCAGCGCGGCGGAACTGGACCGCTACCGGGCCGAGAAACAGCCCCGCTTCGAGATGGAGGCGCTGCCCAACCATGGGGTGATTCTCACCGAGAAGGGGCGCCCGGAAAACTACCTTGTATACCGCCACCTGAGCGAAAAACGGGGCTTCCGGCTGGTGCCGCCTTACACCGAGGGCATCTGGGGGGTAACCCCGCGCAACCCCCAGCAGGCCCTGGCGCTGGACCTGCTGGCGGACGAGGATGTGACCGTGGTGACGCTGATGGGCAAGGCGGGCACCGGCAAAACCCTGCTGGCGCTGGCGGTGGGCCTGCAGATGATGATGGACAAGAACACCTACTCCCGGCTGCTGGTCTCCCGGCCTATTTTCCCCATGGGCAAGGACATCGGCTACCTGCCCGGCACGGCCCAGGAAAAGCTGGAGCCCTGGATGCAGCCCATCTTCGACAACCTGGAACTGCTGATCGGCTCCCCGGTATCCAAGCGCCACCCCGCCAAGGGCTATGAGGCCCTGATAGACCAGGGGCTGATCATGATTGAGCCGCTCACCTACATCCGCGGACGCAGCATACCCAACCAGTTCATGGTGGTGGACGAGGCCCAGAACCTCACCCCCCACGAGATCAAGACCATCATCACCCGCGTGGGAGAAGGCACCAAGATCATCCTCACCGGGGACGCCTATCAGATCGACAACCCCTATGTGGATTCGGTCTCCAACGGCCTGAGCCATGTGGTGGAGCGCTTCAAAACCCAGCCCATGGCCGGACACGTCACCCTGCAGCGCGGCGAGCGTTCCCA
>JAOUPZ010000259.1 GCA_029879595.1 Deltaproteobacteria bacterium
CGTACAGAGAGAGGGTGGTTGAATTGTCCTCCATGGTGGTTGCAGCCACATCCACCGCCGAAGGATCGTCGTTGATCGGGCTCACGTTGATGACCACGGTGGCCTGGGGGCTGTCCACGCTGCCGTCGTTCACATAGAACGTGAAATAGTCCGAGCCGTAGAAATCAGCCGGAGGCGTGTAGTCGCAACTCTGGCCCGTACAGGCCAGGGTTCCGCCGCTGTGTGTGGTGCCCGGAAGAATGAATGTGAGGGTCGATTCCCTGTCGTATCCGAATACCGAGAAGTTAATAGTCGTATCCTCATCCAACGACACGACATTATCGTACGCCATCGGCATATCGTTCACGGCAACTACGGTCATGTTAACCGTGGCCGGGGCGCTGGTGGCTGAGCCGTCGGAGACGGTGAAGGTGAAGCTTTCCACGCCGTTATTGTCCCCACCCATGGTGTAGGTGCAGTCCGCGCCGGTGCAATCCAGTGAGCCCGCGCCTACATAGTTGGGGGTAAATGCCGTCAGGGTGTCGCCATCCACATCATACCCGGTCAGGGTGAAGGTTATGGTGTTGTCCTCGTTCAGCGAGTAGTTGGCCCCGATGGCCACAGGATCATCGTTAACATTGGACACGTTGACTGTAACCGTGGCCAGGTTGCTGTCTGCCCCGGAGTTGTCGGTGGCCTTGAAGGTGAATCTGTCCGAACCCACAAAATTGGTGTTGCCGGTGTAGGTGCAGCTGGCCCCGGAGCAGTCCAGTACACCGCTGTAGGGCTGGGTAACCACGGTATATGTGGCTATGCTGCCATCGCTGTCACTGGCGGTGAGGGTTATGGCCGTGCCGGCTTCCTCATTGGCGGCCACTGTCTGGCTGTTCGCGCTGGGTGCGAGGTTGGCCGTCACCACGGTCAGGTTCACGGTGGCCGAAGCACTGGTCGCCGTGCCATCTGAAACGGTGAAGGTGAAGCTGTCCGGGCCTGAGCCGCCCGGAGTGTAAGTGCAGTTGGCACCAGTGCAGTTGAGTGTGCCCGACCCGGAGTAGCTGGTGTTGAAGGCCGTCAGGGTGTCTCCATCAATATCACTGCCGGTCAGAGCAAAGCTGACCGAGCCGTTCTGGTTGATGGTATAGCTGGCCGGATGGGCCACCGGGGCATCGTTGGCAGCGCTGACAGTCAGGCTCACCGTGCCCACGTTGCTGTCCTGGGAGCCGTCGTTGGCCTTCCAGGTAAAGGCGTCGGCGCCGTTATAGTTGGCGGCCGGAGTATAGGTGCAGTCTCCGGTTGCAGGGTCGCAGCTGACCGAGCCGTTGGAGGGATTGGCCAGCACTGTATAGGTCAGCGAGCCGGAATCCGGATCGGTGGCCGAAAGGGTGAAGCTGCCCGGCGTATCCTCCCCGGTGGAGACATTTTGGTTGGAGGCAGTGGGACCTGTTCCCACCGAGGCCACATTGATGCTCACGGTGGCCGGGGCGCTGGTTGCAGTGCCATCGGAGACAGTGAAGGTGAAGCTATCCGCGCCCGAGCCGCCCGGTGTATAGGTGCAGCTGGCTCCGGTGCAGCTTACCGATCCGGTGGTGCTGGAGGTATCTACCGTGTAGCTGACGATGGTATCGCCATCCACGTCCGAGCCGTAAAGGGTGAAGCTCACCGGATTGCCGTCATTTGTGCCCAGGGTCTGGTCATGGGCCACCGGGGCGTCATTGATCTGGGAAACGTTCACGGTCACCGTGGCTACGTTGCTGTCCGCTCCGCCGTTATCGGTGGCCTTGAAGCTGAATGTATCCGTGCCCACAAAATTGGTGTTGCCGGTGTAGGTGCAGCTGGCCCCCGTGCAGCTCAGGGTTCCGTTGTTGGGCTGGGCAACCACGGTGTAGGTGCTGATGGTGCCGTCGCTGTCGCTGGCCGAAAGGGTGAGGCTCACAGTGTTTTCCTCATCGGCTGCCACGTTCTGCCCGCTGGCCACCGGCGCATCGTTGACCGCCTGGATGGTCAGGGTGACGGTAGCCGGCGCACTGGTCGCCGTGCCATCTGAAACGGTGAAGGTGAAGCTGTCGGCTCCGCTGGCATCGGCCGCGGGGGTGTAGGTGCACAATGCGCCCGAGCAACTGAGTGACCCCGCGCCCGCGTATGTGGTGGTGAAGGCCGTCAGGGTGTCTCCTTCAATATCGCTGCCCGAAAGGGAAAAGCTAACCGTGCTGTCCTCGTTCAGAGTCAGGTTCATGTCATGGGCCACCGGGGCGTCGTTTGCCTGGGTCAGGCTTATGCTGACCACGGCCACGTTGCTGTCGGCACCGCTGTCATCGGTAGCCTTGAAGGTAAATGTATCCGCGCCGGAAAAGTTTGTTTTGCCGGTATAGGTGCAGCTGGCCCCGGTGCAGCTCAGGGTTCCGCTGTTGGGTTGGGTGACCACGGTGTATGTGGCTATGGTGCCGTCGCTGTCGCTGGCCGAAAGAGTGATGTTCAGGGCCTGGTCCTCGTTGCCGGAAGCGTTCTGGGAGGAGGCCAGGGGAGCATCGTTCACCGAAGCCACGGTCAGGTTAACCGTTACCTCCGCGCTGGTGGCATTGGTCTCGCCGCTGCTGTCGGTGGCGGTATAGGTGAAGGAGTCACTGCCGTTGTAGTCTGGGCTGGGGGTATAGGTGCATTGTTCTGTATTGATGGCATCACAGCCCAGGATTCCATGGGTCGGGGTGCTGGTAATGGTGTAGGTCAGGCTGTCGCCATCCACATCCGCCGCCGCCAGAAAGAATCCCACCGCGTTGTCCTCATTGGTAGTGATGGTCTGGGGGACTCCGGCCGGGGGGTCGTTCAGGGGGCTGACGGTGATGCTTACCGTGGCCGCGGTGGTGCTGTTGGTGCCATCATCGGCCTGATAGGTGAAGGAATCGCTGCCGAAAAAGTTCAGCCGGGGAGTGTAGGTACAGGTGGAGTTGTTGGTTCCACTGCAGGATATCTGCCCATTGGTTGGCTGTGTTGCCACCACGAACATTGCCGTGGCCGCATTTGTCCCGGAGGCCTCAAAGGTTATTTCCAGCGCCGTGTCCTCGTCCGTGGTCAGGCTGATATCGCTTACCTCCAACGGAGTTCCCCCTCCGCCCCCTGCGCCACCGCCACCGCCGCCGCCGCCGCAGGCAGCTAGCATTGACATGGCAAATGCGGCCAGGACTATCAGCAGGCTGCGGAAACCCGGGCCAGGCTTTTCAATTGAAATCAGTGCCGGATGTCGTTCGATATTTTTATGGGGATTGATTTGGCTGACCTTGAACATTTGTCCCTCCATTTTGAAAAAAATACTCCCTCGTTTATTCCGATATGGCGTTGGCAGGGGTATCGCTTTTTGAACCAAGAAAAAACAGCAGGCCATTCATTCCGGGAAAGCCGGGAAACAGCCCTTTGTCAGTCTATTGATTCAATAATTACGACCCCTCAACTCTTGTTTTCCTAACCAGGAAACGCAAGTTGGCCTTTTTTCCAAGGCCCCTTTTTGTGCCTTTTTTATCCGGATACCCCATTGGCGGAATGGTGCTACATCCTTCCCTTGGGTTTATCCGAACACCCATTGAAAAGAAGTTATCATAGCTCCAACCGGGAATTCCTTTCCGATGGCGAAAAAATTATTGCAAAAAGCGAATAAATAAAAAGCGCCACCAGAACAATTTGGATATTGGGCAAATCACCGGATGGAGTTCAATGCTGCGTCAATTTTTCGTATGACAGTGTTTCCCGGTATTGGGAGGGAGTTGTACCAAACCACCGGCGAAATGATCTGTGCAAGGAAGAGACATCCCGGAACCCCAGAGACGATGCAATATCCTCCAACTTCATATTTGGATCAAACAGAAGCTGGAGCACGGCGCTTTTTCGTTCTGTATCCAGTAAATCTGAAAACTGAACACCTTCTTTCTGGAGACGTTTTTGCAAAGTGCGGGGGCCCATTGCCAGGTCCCGGGCCACACAATTGAGCGAAATGGATTTCTGGTTCGATATCCTCAGTTTCAGGTTGTTGCAGACTGCCTTTGAAACAGTTTTTGCCTGTGGATTCAGCTCCAGGTGCTTCTCAACATAAGGTTTAAGAACTTTCGAAAGACCAGGGTTGGCCTGTTTGTTGGGGAGGTTGAACCAGTCATCGGGAAAAACCAAAAACGGTTCGGGAGAGTCAAAAACTATCGGGCATTGAAAGAACTTTTCATAGGGGTGCCTTTCCAGCGGTTCCGGTTCTGTCAGGCAAACACTGTCTGGAATCAACTCCTGGCCGGAAAGGGTTCGAAGCACCATCAGGCTCCAGGTTGTGGTGCAGGTAGCATACTCGACTCCACCGGGGGTTTCTTTGGGGATTCCCGACAGATGGGCTATGGAAATCCCCTTGTTTTGCTCAAGGTGGGGCTGAGCCAGGTGGGGCAGTTCCCGTGCTATCCGGTAGGCCTCGGAAAGCGCCTCCCGCAGATCCGGAAGGCTCATGAAATAATACCCCAGGGTATCGTAGAGATCCCATTCCTTCCACTGGCCCGCATACAGACCAATGGCTGGTTCACCCAGGGAGTCTCGCAGGAGGGCGATACATTTCAGAAAGGTTGCGGCTGGAACAAGCGCAAAAGGTTCTTTCACATATGCGAAGTCCAGTTGGCATTTGGCAAACAACAGCTGGGGATCCAGGCCCCTGGAAACCCCATAATTTACGAACGCCATCAGTGGTCCCGGGGAAACCAGCGTTGAATCTGTGAAAGAAGTTATTGAGTTCCCGTTCCGTATCATAGGAAGTAAATATCCCCCTCAGTTTTAAGTCTG
>JAOUPZ010000022.1 GCA_029879595.1 Deltaproteobacteria bacterium
CGAAAGATGTGCCGCGGGGCCTGGTCCAGCAACAGTATCAGGGCCAGCCGGGCCCGGGGAATGGCCAGCCAGTCATCCAGCGCCCCGGCTGCCGCCTGGGCGAGCGGTCCGTCCCAGGCCTTGCGGATCCGCTCATCGTCACTGCGGCCCGGCCGGGGCAGTGAGAACCAGAAATCCAGCACCTTTCCGGCCTGCGCCGGTATGTCTTGTCCTGCCTTCATGCGATCCGCCCTCCTTCGGTTATCGCCCTTACTGGACAGCTTATTAAACGCCAGTGCCCATTAACGGAAAAACATTATCACAGTAAACCGCAAGCTCCAAATGTCTTTGTTTCAGAAACCGCCTGACCACCTGACAGGCCCCTTTGAAGACAAGCCAATTGAATAGTTTTCTCCCATTGGATATGCTGAAAGACAGGACTTTCAGGAGACCGACCAACCGCCCTTATCAAGGAAGACAACCATGACCGGCAAGAAAACCAAGTCACAGGAAGAAGTATTCGGGGATAACGTGACCCGGCTGCCGCTTAGCGATGTACCCGGCAGGCTGGAACTGCACCTGGAAATCGACGACCAGGAACTGATCCAGGAGCTGATCCGGCACGAGGAGGGCTCCCCCCGGGAGAGGTTCGCACTAACGGCTCTGCGGCTGGGCATCCTGGCCCTGCGTCAGGCCACCGGACAGCTGGACGCCGGGACGCTGCGCAACGAGGGCCAGCGATTGATAGGCGAGGTGGAAACCACCCTGCTGCGCCATTCGGACCAGACCCAGGAGCGGGTTTCGGCATTTTTGAAACAATACTTCGACCCCAGCGACGGCAACCTGACCATGCGCCTGGAAAAGCTGGTCCGGCACGATGGTGAGATCGCCACCCTGCTGCGGCAGCACATGGCGATGGAGGACTCCACCCTGGCGCGAACCCTGGCGCGGCACATGGGCCAGGAAAGCCCGCTGTTCAAGCTCCTTTCCCCCAACCAGAGTGATGGGCTGCTGGCCTCCCTGAGCAAGCTGGTGGAGCAGCAGCTGCGGGATCAGCGCGAGCAGGTCCTGCGCCAGTTTTCGCTGGATGACGGCGAGTCGGCCCTGTCCCGGCTGCTGCACCAGATAAGCACCAAGAACGGCACCCTGCGCGATGAGCTTTCCAAGGACGTGGAGCAGGTGCGCCGTGAGTTCTCACTGGACAACGAGGACGGGGCGTTGTCCCGGCTGGTACGCCGGGTGGAGGACGCCCAGACCCGGATCACCGCCGAGCTTTCCCTGGACGAGGAGAACTCGGCCCTGAGCAGGATTCACCGTGAGCTGATGGGCTTTCAGGCCGAGATCAAGGCGGCCCTGGAAACGATCACGATGAAAAAGGACACCGAGCGCCGCTCCACGCTGCACGGCCTGACTTACGAGGATGCCTTCGCCGCCTTTCTCAGTACGGAAGCCCAGCGTTCCGGCGACCTGTTTCAGCACACCGGAGCCACCACCGGGGCCGTGCCCCGCAGCAAGAAGGGGGACTTCGTGATTACCCTGGGGCCTGATGCCGCAGCCGACGGAGCGCGGATTGTGCTGGAGGCCAAGAACCGCCAGGGCACCACCATCCAGGCTGCTCTGGCCGAACTGGACGAGGCCAAGCTGAACCGGCAGGCCGCCGTGGGGGTGTTTGTGCTGGGAACCCACTCCCAGACTGAAGGCATGGACCCCCTGCTGCGCTATGGAAACGACATCCTGGTGTGCTGGGACAGCGATAACAGGGACACCGACGTGTTTCTCAAGGCCGCGGTTTCCCTGGCGCGGGCCATGGTAACCCGGGAGCACAAGGCCGGGCAGGGCACAGCGGCGGGCCTGGGGGAACTGGACGCGGCCATCGCCGCCGTCATCAAGGCGCTGGGGGGGCTTTCCCGCATCAAGGGCTGGGCCAAGACCATTACCGACAGGGCGCGGGATATCGACGAGGAAGCCGACAAACTGGAGCGACGGGCGGCGCGTGAAATGGAAAACATGAGGGAGGCCATGGACAGCCTCAAGGAAGCCGGCAGCAGTTGAACCGGCAGCAGTTGAACCGGCAGCAGTTTAACCGGCAGCAGTTTAACCGGCAGCAGTTTAACCGGCCTTCTGCGGGGGGCTCCAGGCAGGGATCACGCCCCGCCCGGATATATCCTGCCTTGTCCCGGCCCTGCTCCGGGGAGCAGCGCCAGATGGAGCATCTAGAGCGCCTTCAGATCCGCGATGAATCCTTCCAGATCCGGCGGTGCGCCTGCGTCGTCATTGATTTCCTGGCGGACCAGTTTGCCCTCGGTATCAATTAAGAACGCCGAACGCTTGGGAACTCTCTTCAGCCCTGCCAACTCAGGAAACATGTTGTCATAGGCGTCAATGGTTTCCTTGTTGAAATCACTCAACAACGGGAAGGTATAGCCTTCCTTTTCGGCCCATTGGGCCAGGCAGAACGGGCTGTCAGCAGACATGCCCAGCACTACGCCGTTCGCGGCGTATATTTCATCCAGTCGGGATTGCACGACCCCGAATTCCTTCGTTCACACAGGGGTGAAAGCCAGGGGGATGAACAGCAGCAATACCTTCTTGCCCTTCTGCTCCTCCAGGCTCACAAACTCCATCTTATGGGATTTCAGATTGAATCCCGGGGCCGCTTGGCCGATTTGCAAAGGCATGATTCACCTCTTTTGGTTTAGGCTTGACTACTTTACAGGTGCTACCTCCGGCAGGTGCTACTTCCGACAGATGACTGCCGGACTCCGAAAAGCTCCTGTTTTGAAACTGCCAGCTAATAGTTATTGTACGCTGAACTGTACAAACTTGTTCCATCATAGATAAACATTATCGTTTGCACAATGGCAGTAAGCTATTTTTTAATAATTACTTCTTACCGACATTGCAAGACAAAAACCGACTCCATACCCTGTAATCACTTCCCCTGGCTTTGCTTTATCCGGCCACTTTATGGCCGGCCCGAGGCTTTCACTGCCCAGCCTAAGATATATCCGGCAGGCGATAAAGCAGCTTCTTGACAAACCCTGGTTCATGGGTTCCAATTATTTCAGCAACTCTGGGGATGTAGCTCAGCTGGGAGAGCACGACGCTGGCAGTGTCGGGGTCAGGGGTTCGATCCCCCTCATCTCCACTTAGTAAAAAGATTCACATTTAGAAACCAGGAAGCCACCTGAGGCCGCCGGAGAAACACCGCGCCCAAGGTGGCTTTTCTTATTTCGCCAGGGGGTAAACACACCGGTCGCAAGCCTTGCCTCAAATTCTCCGAAAAAATATCCGGCTTCGCTAAAAACGCAGGTGGTGCCGCCAGCAGGGCGAGTTGTCGCCGGGCTTTCCGGAAGGCTCCCCCCCAAATGCGCGTGCGGGAAAAAGCGGGCCGGGATACTCCTGCCCTGCCTTCTTCAGAGGACGCCAGTGCCTCAGGGGTGGCAAGGGTTTGACTGATCCAGGAGGAGCGTCCTGGAAGATCATAGCCAATTGTGCCTGGGGTTGGGATTGAGCCGTCCCGGTGCCTTAAAAAAAGCGCGCAGGATTTTGTGTTTTTAAAAATAAAATGCAATTATTGTTATATACACCCAGATGAAATTGATTTTCAGAAGAAAATCACGAAGATAACCCTCTGAATAATTCTGCTGCGCAGGCTTTCATATCCATTTAAATGGGAGTATCTGGCAGAAAACATCACAAGAATGAGCAAAAAAAATTTTATTGCAGTTTGGGTCCTGCTGGCGGTTTCCTTCCTGCCCGCGGGCTCGGCTCCCCAGGCCCAGGGCCGGGATGCACTGATTCAGGCTGAAACTGCGAACGCCCAGGTGGGCAACATGGCCCAGCAGACCAAGAATGGCGCCCCCCAGATCATGCAGGGAGCCCCGCCTGTCCGCAAGGGCCTTGCAAGGCCGCCCCTGAGCGATACCCCTCCAGTTAACCCAGGGCTGACCATCACCTTTCTCATGCTGGGTTTCGTTCTTCTCGGCATGAGAATGACCAATGATGAAAGCCTGAAAAAAACCAATCTGGCTGAACAGATAATTGACGCCGCCCCCGAGGCGATGCTGGTGATAGACCAGCATGGCGGCATACCCATGGTGAACCAGAAGGGCATCGACCTCCTGGGGTATTCTCCCGGCGAAAAACTGGGGCCGGCACTGGCTGCTCTGCTGCTTAAGGGCGAGAGTGAAGCCCCGGCGGGCGGGGAGGATGCCGATGCCCGAAAGCCTGCCGCTATCGGGGAACGAACCCAGGCTACTGTCCAGGACAAGGCCGGACGGGAGTTTCTCGCGGAAATAAGCCTGGGGCCGTTGAAAGTCAACGGTGATACCTATGTCATTGCCACCATCAAGGACATCACCAAGCGCAAGAAGGCCGAGGATGAGCTGGGGCTGTTCCGCTCCATGATAGAAACTGCGGCTGACCCATTCTTTCTGATTGATGACGATGACGGATGCCGGATGATCTACGTCAACGATGCCGCCGCCCGGCATTATGGTGCCGACAAGGAGGAGATATACACCTGGCGCATCCCGGACTGGGACCCGAACTTCTCCCATGACAGACTGACCCAGCATGTGGAGGAGATAAAGGCCGTAAAAAATCTGAGTATCCAGACCCAGCATCGTGTCAAGGGCGGCAAACTGGTTCCCGTGGATATAACGATAAACATGATCGAATTCAAGGGGCGCATCTGTCACTTTGGCTGGTTCAGGAATATTTCCAAGCAACTGGAGGCCGAGCAGGAATTGCGCGAGGCCAAGGAGACAGCCGAGGAAGCCGCCAAGACCAAGGCTCTGTTCCTGGCCAACATGAGCCACGAGGTCCGCACCCCCATGAATGGCGTGTTCGGAATGCTGGAACTGCTGGAAGGCACCACGCTCACTTCACAGCAGCGCAGATACCTTGATACCGCCCGGCAGTCCGCCGAAATCCAGATGAAGGTAATCAACGATATTCTGGACTTTTCCAAGATCGAGGCCGGCAAACTCAAGCTGGAGCAGATCGTGGTGCATCCGTTGCTGCTGGCAGAGGAAACAATCGCCATAGTGGGCGAAAAAGCCCGTGACAAGGGACTGGACGTATTTTCTTTCGTGCACCCGGACACTCCCCCGAACATCAGGGGGGATGGAATGAGGCTCAGGCAGATTCTGCTCAATCTGCTGGGCAACTCCGTCAAGTTTACCGAAAAGGGCCAAATCATCCTGCGGGTGCGCCCCGACGGCATGGAACAGGGGACCGTCTGGCTGCGCTTTGATGTGGAAGACGATGGAGTGGGCATTCCCAAGGACAAGCTGGACAGGCTGTTCCAGGCCTTCTCGCAGGCGGATTCCTCCACCACGCGGCGCTATGGAGGAACAGGACTGGGGCTGACCATCTCCCGGGAGCTGACAGAACTGATGGGAGGGGAAATCATGGTGGAAAGCCGTGAGGGACAGGGCTCCACCTTCACCGTCAGGATACCCTTTCCCGTGGTTCAGCCCGAGCCCGGACAGCAACAGTCTTCACCAGTGCCGAAAAACCTGCAGACGCTGGTTCATATTTCCAACAACAACTGCCGGGAGATGCTGACGGAATATCTGGTGGCCTGGGGAGCAAAACCCGTGCAGGCACCGGACGCGGACTCAATACCAGTAATGTTGCAGGAAGCCGCTGCCCGGGGTGAGGGATACCAGCTTGTGCTGGCTGATGCCGACATCTGGCCGGACCAGGGAGCAGCCGCGGTGGAGAACATTCTCGACAACGCCACCCTGGGCAGGCCGCGGGTGGCAATGCTGCATGCCAAAACCGGGTATCCGGATTTATCCATCAGGCCGGGGGAAAAACAGGATGAGCGCCGGGTGATCCAACTGGAAAAACCGGTGCCCCAGTCGGTGTTGCAGGGGGCGGTGGCCACACTGTTCGGCAAGGCATCGCCAAAGGCAGCCCCGGCAAGTGCTCCGGACCGGTATACTTTCCAGGGCAAGGTGCTGCTGGTGGAGGATACCTTCATCAACCAGCAGGTGGCTCTGGCCCTGCTTCATGGCTTTGGTCTGCAGGTGGAAATGGCCAGCAACGGCAAAGAAGCCGTGGACATGACAGCCGCCGCTTCTTTTGACCTGATCCTGATGGATGTGCAGATGCCGGAGATGGACGGTTTTGAAGCCACCCGGATCATCCGCCAACGCGAGAATACCCAGGGCCTGCCCCCCGTACCCATAATGGCCATGACCGCACACGCCATGGATGGTGACCGGGAAAAGTGCCTTGCAGAAGGCATGAGCGATTATATCGCCAAGCCGATCCGGCGCGATGACCTGAGGGTGAAGCTTTCCTGCTGGCTATCATCTGCCGCCATCTGAAGCGATGCAAAGGGTTTCCGGGGGGCGTCTCTCCTGGCCTGAGTGCTATCCGGACTTTTGCAGCAGGATGCGCATTACGCCAGGAGTTATCGAAAGGGCCGGCTTCGCACACCTGGACACTACCGGCTTTCGCTTCCGGCCCGGCGAACGAAACCCACTCCCGGCACCACACAGCGGGGCTGTCCAGCAACACTCCACAAGGCCCGGCTGTCTTGCTGGGCCGGAATATCCTGCAAATACAAATTCGTGTATGCTGTAAGCTGAATTATTTCATATGGAATGACGCCTTTTTAAAGGGAACACCCGGAGGCTGGATGGACCAGACGAACCTGAGCATGAAGAAAAAGCTAGCCCAGGAGCAGCTTTTTGCAGCCTACAAGCCTCTGGCAATGACCTATGACGAGTACTTTGCCGCCACGGGTCAGGCTCACCCCTGGACTAATACGGTGGTGCGACATCTGGAAAGCCTGGGGCGGGATGAGTTCCGGCAAAGGGCCCGGCTGGCCAGCGCAAATTTTTTGGAAGGGGGAATCACCTTCTCGGTCTATTCGGATAACAAAGGCAGCGAACGGATATTTCCGTTTGATCCCATCCCCCGCGTTATCGATGCAAAAAGCTGGGCCCATATCGACAAAGGGCTGAAGCAACGAGTTGAGGGTCTGAACTGCTTTTTGCAGGATGTGTATGGCGCTCAAAAAATCCTGAAGAACAACACTATCCCCAGGGAGATCATCCTGGGT
Source organism: Deltaproteobacteria bacterium (assembly GCA_029879595.1). Lineage (GTDB taxonomy): Bacteria > SAR324 > SAR324 > SAR324 > JACQKK01 > JAOUPZ01. Next base: position 7,064 of record JAOUPZ010000022.1, read on the forward strand.
TCTCCTGTCTACCGGAAGGAAATGCAGGGAATCCGCCCCAGGAAAGGGAACTACATTTACATCGCGGGAATTGACCTGATCCGCGACAGCGACGGCACCGTTCGGGTACTTGAGGACAATGTGCGTGTGCCCTCCGGGGTCTCCTATGTGCTGGAAAACAGGATCGTCATGAAGAAGGCCTTCCCCCGGTTGTTTGAGCGCCACCAAGTGGAACCGGTAGAGGATTACCCCAACCGGCTGCGTCGGGTAGTCTGCTCAGCCGGGTCGGGCAGGCAGTCCAGCATGGCCGTGCTGACCCCGGGCGTTTTCAACTCTGCTTATTTTGAACACAGCTTTCTGGCCCGCCGGATGGGATGCGATCTGGTTGAGGGGCGCGACCTGGTGGTTAAGCGGAAACGGGTCTATGCCATCACCACACGCGGGCTGAAGCCGCTGGATGCCATTTACCGGCGTATAGATGACGATTTCCTGGACCCGACGGTATTTCGAAAAGACAGCCTGCTTGGCGTGCCGGGGCTGGTGGAGGCCTACGCGAAGGGCAATGTGACCCTGGCCAATGCCATTGGCAACGGTGTGGCCGATGACAAGGCGGTCTATCCATTCGTGCCGGACATTATCCGGTATTATCTTGGAGAAGAACCGATCCTGGAACAGGTGCCGACCTATATCTGCGACCGCAAGCAGGATCTGAGCTATACCGTGGAAAACATTCACAGGCTGGTGGTCAAGGCGGTCAATGAGGCCGGTGGGTATGGAATGCTGGTGGGGCCCAAGGCCACCAGGAAAGAGCACCAGGAATTTGCCCGCAAGGTTCGGGCAACCCCCCGGAACTACATTGCCCAGCCCCTGGTGGAACTGTCGGCCTGTCCTACCTGGACCCAGCGTGGACCGGCCCCGCGGAGGGTGGACTTAAGACCATTCGTTCTGCGTGGAGAAAACACCATGGTGTTGTCCGGAGGATTGACCCGCGTGGCCCTGGTGCGGGGCTCCTATGTGGTCAATTCCAGCCAGGGAGGCGGCTCCAAGGATACCTGGGTATTAAGCGGAGACGGGAAATGATCAGCCGGGTCGCAGAAAACGCTTTCTGGCTTTCACGTTATGTGGAGCGTATTGAGAGTCTGGCGCGCCTGCTCTATGTGAACACCCAGTTTGTGCTGGATGTGACCATTGAGGACATTCAACGCTGGTCGCCGCTGGTTGTTGTGGTGGGTGAGGAGGAAAGATTTCAAAAGGCCATCGACAAAAACCAGCAGGATGACGAGGAAACGGTGAGGTCATTTCTTACCTGGGACCGGACCAACCCAAGCTCCATCGCCTGCTCAATTGAGTCCGCACGGGAAAACGCCAGAATCATCCGCGAGACGATCAGCCTTGAAATGTGGGAGACCCTGAACGGGCTCTGGCTCTGGTTTTCCGATCCAAAAGCCGAAAAGCTTTACAGGGCCGACCAGTACAGCTTTTTCAGATACATCCGCGATCAGTGCGTGCTGTTCAACGGGTTCGCGCTGGATACCATGCTCCAGTCGGAAGCATTCAACTTCATGCGGCTGGGAGCCTCACTGGAGAGAACCGGGCAGACGGCGCGGATCCTTGATGTAAAATATCATGCCCTCGGCCCCACCAGGGGAGGCATTGAGCTGCCGATGGAGATTGCCCAGTGGCAGGCGATCCTGCGCTCATGCTCCGCCATAGAGCCCTACTTCAAGGTATCCTACGGAGAGTTGAGCGGTATCCATGTGGCCAACTTCCTGCTGTTTGATAAACACTTTCCCCGCTCGGTAACCCGGTCCCTTGACCGGGCCTGGAACTTCATGCAGTTGATCCGCCCCCGTGGACATAAGGAAATCGGGCAGCAATCAGCCAAAATTTTGAAATCCCTCATTCAAGAGATGAGTTCTTTGACAATGGATGATGTTATGGAAAAAGGGCTGCACAAGAAACTGACCTGGATAGTAGACTCTGTCACGGATGTTTGCAGGGTAATTACGTCTGATTATTTTACCGCACAAATGATGGAACCAAATTCGAAGGATGGGTCGTTATGAGTGACCTGCTCGCATTGTGCTTCGACAGCGTTACCGAGCCTGTGATTTCATTGAACCGAAGCCGGCCCGCCGAACCTGATCCCGGGCAAATGGAAAACGCCAGAGGGTGGGGGTTTGGCTGGTACCCGGGAGAGGAACTGGCCGGTCAGGTCTTGAAGGACCCCGAGGCCACCGGGGAAGACAAGACCATGGATGTGCTGCGGGACTGGAACCGCTTTGGCTCGACCATATTCATCTGCCATTTTCGCGGCCAGGCACAGCATCGTGCCCAGAGCGACGCCCAACCCTTTCTTCACCATTATTCCGGCCGTTCGTGGATCATCGCCCACAGCGGCACCCTGCGCGATGACTGGCGCTCGGCCCTGCCGCTGGGAGATAAGCCGTCGTTTGAACCGGTGGGACGCACGGACACCGAGCACATCTTCTGCTGGCTGCTGAACAGGTTCCAGCGGGAGGAGGCCCGCTCGCTTGGCGGATACCAATGGGAGCGCCTGACAAAAGATCTGCGGATGCTGAACGAATCGGGGCCCCTGAACCTTATGTTGAGCGACGGTCAATCCCTGGCGGTGTACCAGTGTCGTGAGGCGCAACACCCTATTTACTGGAGCCGCCGCATTCCACCCCACGGACATGCAACCTTGGCCAACAGCGTCCTGTCCCTCACGATAGAACAGCATCAGGCCCACCACACCTATCTGGCGTTTGCCACCGAGCCCCTCAGTGACGATTCCTGGGTCCAGATGTCGCCCGGCCAGCTTCTGATAACCCGCAGGGGCAAAATCATCTGGGACAGCCTTGGCGTTTGGGATCAACAGGAAGGGCTTTCTCAACTAAAGCTTCAATCGGCAGCCTCCGGCGAGTTTGATAAGGTTGAGCTCTATCCTCCCCTGGCGGCCCCCGGGTCTGAAACCGAACAAGCCCCGTCAGCAGCGCAGTCAGCCACGCCGGAAAAACCCGCGGGGAAAGAGGACTGGCGGCTGCACTGGCGTATCGGCCCCTCTGCCCAAAGTGGAGATGAGGAATACCGTTTTCTGCGCATATTCCACGAATCGCGCTACCGCTATGACAACCCCGTGCGGGCCAGTCACCACATACTGCGCCTGCAGCCATTGCAGGATGGACAACAGTCCCTGGAGGAATTCGACCTGAGGATAAATGTGGATGGCAAGGTGCACCGGTTCGAGGATGTCTTTGGAAACCAAACCATTGAGCTGGATGTCACCCGTCCCTTCACCGAGTTTCTCGTTCGGTCCGAGTCCCGTGTCCGGCTGGGCAGAACATTTCCCCTGGAAGAGCGGGCTCCGCACCGGCGAGAGCAGATTCCGCTGGTCTGGATGCCCTGGCAGCGGCAGATGATGCTGGCCTACCTGCTGCCCACGGAATTGCCTGAAAGCCACCTGACGGAAATATTCGATTTCAGCATGAGCTTTGTGGAGCGCAATGACTACAACCTGCGGGACCTGCTCCTCGACATGAACCGCACGATCTTTCATGACTTTGAATATGTGCCGGGAGTGACCACCCTTGAAACAACCCCCTACGATGTGCTGATACGAAGAAAAGGGGTTTGCCAGGATTTCGCCAACCTGCTGATCTGCATGGCCCGCCTGCTCAGCATACCCGCCCGGTACAGGGTGGGATACATTGATACCCTGGCCACCTCCGACAACCAGGTGCAATCGGAATCCTCCCATGCCTGGGCGGAACTCTACCTGCCCGGCGCGGGCTGGGTCGGCTTCGATCCTACAAATGGAAAGCTGGTCAAACAGGAACACGTCCGGGTGGCCTGTGGCAGAAACTATCGTGACGCTACGCCCACAATGGGCACCCTGTACAAAGGCGGGGCTGGTGAAACCCTGGAAGTTACCGTGAAGGTGGAGCCCGAAACCTGAGCGCCGCTCCGGCCAGATGGAAAGCGGGGGCAAGCTCAGTATCGCGGCCGATCAACTTGTCAGGTGGCGCCATAACCGGGGGGGCACCGAAGACGGTTTGTGAGATATGGATCTCTGTTAGCTCACTGAAAAGATAGCAAGCCGTCGGTGCTGGTTAACCAACGGCTTGATGACCAACAAGGGCCCTGAGGCAATGAATCAGCCAACAGTGGGGCGACGTATGCAGCGGATAAGGCCAGGGGAGTTCACGCTGCCAGGACTTGAAACCCAGGCACCTTCATAAATAATAGCATGGGCCATAAATGATCCGGAATCCTGATTCGAGGAACTCCAATAAAGCACCGCTGTATTAAGTCCGATAACTACAGAGTTCGTTTGCATACCGCTCATTTCACCTAAACTCGGCAGATACCAATCGGTAAATCCATTCAGATCAAGATTCTGGCATGCCATTGAAGCCTCGTGCAGGGGAGTGAAGGTTCCAGTGTTATTCCGCCCGTCAACAAGATCAGCGGCGTAGGCTGTCCCGGAAACTTCGGTCTTCCACATATGGGGCACCCCAACTGAGGGCACATCCGTTTCGGAAACAACAAGCCATGTGCCATCACCCCCGTAGTTAACGTCAACGATCACCCCCCCGCCACAGACATCCCCAATAACAAGATCAAGCCCGCAATCAAATGTTTCGGAGGTGTTTGCTGTCCTTTTGGCATCTCCACCGCAGGCTGTCAGTAATACCAATCCCATGGCAATCAGTATGTATTTTGAAAACTTTATAAAAGGTGGTTTATTCATGGTATTACCTTCTTTGGGATTTTTATTAAGGGAAGTCAGATGTAACACCCCTTTGCGGGCCTGCCTTTATTGGCTTGGTGGGGCCCCTTTCCAGGATTCAGGTTATTTAGCTGACCGGAAACTTCTGGATCTATCAATAATCACACATCCATCGGCCTCATCTTATAACAATTTTTCAATATTATTTCAACAATGAATATTAATTTTGATGCATCACTAATTGAGTCAGAGGTTATTGGAATGGGAACCGGCGCCTGCTACCCGCCGTGCGTCTAGTGTCTGGCCCTGGCGGCGCACCATGGCGGCAGTCCCCCCCTCCAGGGCGTCGCCGCCTTTGCCGGAAAGCGGGGGGCAAGTTCAACCAGCCCAAACTATAACTCAAACACCGGAACGATCTAAACGGGGCAGGGCAATATCCCGCCTGAAACACGGGAGTTTCTATCAATTTCGCCCAAATTCTCACAACAAAAAAGGACTCCCCTTGCGGAGAATACCTGGTGTTTGGCAGGCGCCGGGAAATCGGCCTTTTGGCAAGGCGGCAAGGAAGCGACGGGCGGAGCGTACATGAAAGTACGTGAGCACGGAAGCGACGCCGCCAACGCCGCCAGAGGCTGATTTAACCAGCCTGAGAGCCCACGAGCGGAGTTGAACCGCTGACCTACGCATTACGAAACGAAAACACCCCGCGTCCGGCATCAAGACCGGAACGCGGGGTGGGAATTGCCTCTTTGATAGTTGGGAGGAAAAGTCGTTTAATACGCACCGAACCAGTACTCACTCAGAATCTGATCATCAATCGTGTCCCACAGGCCATCTGGGCCAGGGAGTTGATAGAAATAATGGGTTCGGTTACCGGCCGCGTCATTGGTGTACACGTTTTTGGAGGTCATCACATCATCCCCGTTGCCGGGGATGCCATCCACACCCGCATTTAAAGTTTCCATGCGTATGAGGTTTCCCGCTACGTCATATACGAAAGACTGAATATACGAAACTGTATCGTCACCTGTGTACCAGGTGGCGTCAGCCCCCGTGCCTGAATACTTCACCAGAAAGGTGAGCTTGTTGTTGGCATCATAGGTCCTAGCCATGTAGGAATTCATGGTGTCGTCGGCGGTGAAGCAGGTGAGATCCGCGCCAGGCGTCGAAATGTCCTGTTGTGTCACATTGTTATTGGCATCCAAGGTGCCCTGAAAACAGGTACTGGGAACACTGTTTGAGTAAACGATGATATCTCTCCACACCCCCCCAACCCAAACGTTGTCCTGCCCGCTGAACACATCGTCTGCGGTACGGATTACGGTATCCACACCCGGAGAAAAATTCCGGCTTGAGAGGTAGTTTCCGCTTGCGTCATAGGAATATGTCCAATAACTGTTTTCCACATCATCAGCGTTGAAAGGGGTACCATCACCACCTAAAGTAAATGTGTTGCCTTCAGAAACCTTATATTCATTCACCACCACAGTGGTTTGATACACGGTATAGTTGACCGGGAGATCATCACCAGTGCCCCAGATCGTGTCCGGGCCCGGGTCTGTATATTTGACAAGGGCATTCTGAGTTGAATCATACACGCTGTGGGCTGTAGGGGTTTGAACGCCGCCAGTATAGGTGTAAAGGTAGGATTCTATGGTCCCCCAGTATGGCTTGGGTGGAATCACTTCCTTCTTGCTGGCCTCCCCGCCGCAGGCGGAAAGCGCCAGGCCAAGTATCGCTATGATCAGGGTGAAAATCACCCCCCGTGACTTCCCCAGATGGTTTTTTTGTTTCACCATAAGTCCTTTAACTCAAAGTTATCCTGCATTTGGACAAGAATATGCGTTCGCAGACAGTCTTGTCTTTGCCCGCCTCTCCCCGGATAATATTGCTCCCGTTCCGGTTCGCTACAAGGTGGGAATATTCATTAAAAGCAGCAAACACTATAATGGAAGGATCGGAATAAAATCTTGCTCAATTGCGCCAACTTTTTGGGCAATTGCGCCAACACTGGTTGGGTACCGAAAAAGATCCTTAGGCTACCTGCTTGGGGGGTGTATGAAAGGAAATTTCTGTCCGGCGGACGGCTTGGTCGGGGAAAGGCCGAATTGCCATGCCTGTGACCGGGGAATTGGGAATATCAGGACAATCGTTGCCGACGATATTCTTTAGGAGATGTTTGATACCACTTGCGAAATGCAGAGGTGAAGGAACTGCTTTCCTGAAACCCGAGCAATTGGGCTACCTCCGAAATGTTCAATCCGGGGTTTCGGAGATATTGCACAGCCAGTTCACTACGGGTTATCTGAACCAAATCTGAGAAACTGATGCCAGTTTCCTTGAGTTGACGTTGCAAGGTTCTGGTGCTTAATCCAAGATTTTTAGCAATAACCTCAATCTTTGGAGTTCCTTTGGGTAAATGTCTTTGCATGGCTTCATAGACTAGCTCCCGGATGGACATATCTTTAATGGCATCAGCCAACAGGGGCTGCATTATCCTTTCCAGAACGGTGTTCAGGTTTGGGTCGATATTTCTGCCGAAATTCGGAAGCTCCAGTACTTCGCGGTCGAACACCAACTCGTTGAATGGATGTTTTGTAATCACCGGTGCTTTGAAAAATTGTTCATAGGCTGCCTTTCGATTTGCGGTTACATTTGCGAGGCGAACACATCTCAGTTTCAGAGTCGGCCCGGTGAAGTAGTGGGTGATCCACCACCACGCCGAGAGCATCAGGTCTACGTGATAAGGGCTCAGCTCAATCTCCGCGCCGTACACCGTTGCCCGGATGCAAAACTCATCCCCAATCTCCAGATAGCTTGGATAGGCTGTTCTGGAGTGAATGAAATAGAATTTTTCATGTCGACTTGTGGCTTCACGCAGGTTGGGGGCGTTGTAATAATAGTAATAGGCTGGATTGTCGAGTGAGATCACCGGGAACTCCAGATATCGAAGCCAGAAAAATTCGTTCCCCGTCTTTCGCACCACCTCTGCCAGCAGTTTCTTGTAGGCCTCGTAGGGGAGCCACTCCTTGTTAGCCCCAATATCCTGCAGTTGCCCCTGTTTGACTCCAACTGCCGCACATAGCTCTTCTTCTGACAGACCTGCATGGCCTCCCTGTTTGACTGCGTAAAAAAACAGTAAAGCGGAAATGGTGTGCTTGTAGGATTTCAAACCTTTTCCCGCCTACCCTAAGAAGGTTCCCAACTTATATCCACCCGACCGGATTGAAAATCAATTTCATGTATTATTACAGCCTAATAAAAAGGTCAACAGGAAAAGCCAGGCAAACGGAGCCGAGTGTCCTTACACTAATGGCGCACTTACGGCTGGTGGTGCCTTTCATCCCCCTGTTTTCTCTCATCCTTCTATCAACCCCCGGCAAATTCTGCGGTTTTTCACACAGTTTCTCACAACAAAAAAGGGATTCCCCTTTCGGAGAATCCCTGGTCATATCAAGAGCCCACGAGCGGAGTTGAACCGCTGACCTACGCATTACGAATGCGTTGCTCTACCAGCT
>JAOUPZ010000260.1 GCA_029879595.1 Deltaproteobacteria bacterium
GTCCGCTCAGACCGACCTCAAGGGAGGCGTCGAGAACAGAAGCCGATTCCCGCAGCAACCGCTTGGCGTTTTCCAGTGTCAGATACTGGAGAAAGCGCTTGGGACTGACTCCGGCCCAGGATTTGAACAACCTCTGGAAATGAAAGGGGCTAAGAGAAATGTGGTCGGCCACCTCTTCAAGCGTGGGCTGCTCCGGGGCATGTTCATCCAAAAAAATTATCGCTTTCTCTATGCGTCTGTAGTCCGGATTGTCCATGCCGTGCTTCTCCATTCCCAGCTTACTTTGTTAACCGACTTGTCGATAATACATGCAGGGGCCCCTGAAGCTCCAGACTAGAGTAGTGCTCCGGGTTCAAACACCCGATTCTTGCGCAAGTTTCAGAAATGATGCCCGTTCGGCCCGGCCAGCAAGAACCGGGTGGCAGTTATCATGCGGTGCGATAATAATGGATGCCAGTGTACAAGCCATCTCGAAATAAACAATTTGGGGGCTTAATCAATTACCTGTTTTTTTAGATAGCTTTTACATCAAGGAGAGCCGGAGATGAAAAACGTCAACAGATCAATGAGTGCCTTCGATTGGTTATTGCTGATAGTGCTCAGCATCCTCTGGGGCGGGTCCTTCTTCTTCGTAGGGGTTGCGGTAAAAGCCCTGCCGCCATTTACGCTGGTTCTGCTGCGGGTTGGTCTGGCAGCCATCGCCCTCAATATCATCTTGCGGGTCATGGGGCAGAAAATGCCCCGAGACAGGCAAATTTGGCGGGACTTTGTTTTTTTGGGCCTGATTAACAATGTTATTCCATTCAGTCTTATTGTCTGGGGGCAGACTCACATCGCAGGCGGGTTGGCATCCATCCTTAACGCCACCACACCGATTTTCACCCTGGTTGTCGCGCACTTTCTGACAAGTGATGAAAAGTTAAGCGGCGGTCGCATGGCGGGTATAGCGATTGGCTTCACAGGCGTCGCAGTTATTATCGGTATCGAAAGCCTGGGGAACCTGGGCGCCAACATTCTGGCACAGCTTGCCGTGGTTGGTGCGGCGCTGTCATATGCCTTCGCCGGAGTGTTCGGGCGGCGTTTCGCCAGGTTGGGCGTGGCGCCGATGGTTGCCGCAACCGGCCAGCTGACAATGTCAACGATACTGCTGACGCCAATTGCGCTGGCGGTGGAAAAGTCCTGGGCTCTGGCCATGCCGGCTTTGCCGGTCTGGGTCGCAGTTTTCGCGCTGGCGCTGGCTTCAACCGCTATCGCCTACATCATATACTTCCGTCTGCTGGCGACTGCTGGAGCGACCAATCTTCTGCTGGTAACCTTCCTGATTCCTGTAAGCGCCATATTCCTGGGTGCGCTGTTCCTCAACGAGCAATTGGTGTTGAAGGATTTCTCCGGCATGGGTCTTATCGGCCTGGGTCTGGTGGCGATTGACGGTCGTTTGGCGGCCTTTTTCCAAAGATGGATCTGTGAAAAACAAGCGGTTAAGCAGCCGTTTTGATTGGCGCTCCTGCTGGAAACCGCCCAAGGCCCAGCCTGTTCTGGGCCGGAAGACACGGCCCAGGCGGGCCCAACAAACAGCGCGCCCCCACAGGGCTTGTCTTCTGCCGCCCCTCTTGCGCGCCGCAGCCGAATAAACAAGGGGCGCTCCAGGCCTGAATATCCGGCTCCCGATAGGTGGATTTTAAGAAATATGACGAGCAGGCAAAAAATATGGAAATTTTTCTGGTGTTATATTTTATTAAAATGCTACAGTGACAGTTAGACCCGGAACAGCTATCCCGACCATTACAATTTCGTAATCAGTGGTGCCCGAGGTACAAGGGTAATTTCGCCGTTCCAGAAATCACAGAGAGTAATATGCAAGGTAAAGTAAAGTGGTTCAATGAATCCAAAGGCTTCGGCTTCATCACACCAGACGATGGTGGCAAAGACCTGTTCTTCCACCAGTCAGAAATCCAAATGGAGGGTTTCCGCACACTCAAAGAAGGACAGGCGGTTGAGTTCACCCCTGAGGAAGGACCTAAAGGGCCGGCCGCTACAGGTGTTCGCCCCGTTTAGTACCTGCGGTTGGTAAATCGCACAGAACCCCGGCATGACTCTGTTCATGGCCGGGGTTTTTAAAGCTTCCCGCAAGCCTCTCCGGTGTTTAGGAAAAATCGAAATGAAGCCCTGTTTCATTCGGTCTGAACACTGCCCGGACAAATGTTCCCTGATTTAGCGCAATACCCGTTCGCCCGCCTGGGCAGGATCGCCTTTTGCCGTTTTGCGTCCGCGTGGCAGGAATTGGAGCCGATGGTTTTGCCGGGGTGTGGTTCTGCATCCAGGGCCTGATGGGTGCGAGGGCGAGTCTTCCCGGTTTCAGCAGCGTATTTCTTCATGCACAACCCAAAATCCGCGGGCCATGGGCCTGCCTGGAATAAACAGGTTTTGCGGGGTCTGCGTTCGGATCCGGTCGCTGAAACGCCAGAATATATGGTGTCAGGTGAAGCGGGAAGAAGGCCCGCGGAGGTTTTCCGCGGGCTTGGGAGGCGATATTTGAGATCAAACAGTTCTGGCGGGCCCAAAGCGACACGCACCTATGTCAGGCGCCCTGCCGGGAAAAATCAAAAATTCCAGCCAACCGAAACCATCTTCATACTGTTGGTTCCTGTCAAAATTGGACCGGCAGCGTCGGAGGATTCTACGTCGGCCCTCATTGCACCTGCACTCACTGACAACCCGGAAGACGGGGACCAGCCAAGGGCAACTATCCTGTTTTTGGATACTTCGGTTTCACCGGCATCCGTAGTTGTTTCTTTTTTGCTGTGCATGGAAACCAGAAAGCTGGAGTAGATAAACTCCATGCTGATATCGGTTGCTTTATCAACGGCTTGAGACAGGTCCTTGTTGTCATATGAGCCCGTTTTATGCACGCTTGCTTCCAGGCGGAAGGCGTTTCCGCTGCTTCCCTTGGATAAAATCCCCACGCCAAAGTTGGATACACCGCGCTTGCCTTCAAATTCGTTGTTATTGCTGTCCGTATAGCTGGTGTTGATATTACCCATGGAGGCACCCAGGAAGAAGGTATCCGTCAGCCTCATGGAAGCCCCCAGTGTTTGCTCTTTGCCAGTGTACTTTTCCCAGGACTCAACAGGGATCGCCAAAATAACCATCCAGTTTTTCATCTCGGAATCAAAGGATCGTACGGAGGCCCCCAGCGAAAGCATGTCCATAAGTTTCAGGGAGATACCAAGTCCATTGCCCTTTTCAATATTCTCGAATTTCAGTTCATACGCTCCGCCGAACATGGGATCGGATCCGGAGTCTTTCAACTGGGATTTTCTGCTTCCCGCGCCGGCGCCTATGGCGAACGACTCACCTGCATAGTGAAAAGATGCAACTGTGGAACTGGAAGGGCCATCTGCCACTACCGTGGTGTTGGAAAAGCCAAATTCGGCATCGCCATCCATGAGCAGGAGTGAGGCTGTATTTCCCACGCTCCATTGCAAAGCCGCGGGGTTTGCAGGGAGCACATCGCCTGAAGAGGCGAGGTTAACCGTGGCCACCTGGCCCATTACCGGCTGGACAAATAACACGCACATCAATGCAGGTATAATATACTTTAATGATTTCATGGGTTTATTCCGTGTTAGCTATTGTTTTTTTTGAAATATCCCAACTCGGGTATCCTGATTTCAAAAATGAATTACTTTTCAGAAAATCTGTTCCTTATTTCCCGATACACCTCAAGAAAAACATGCAAGAATTATGACACTCAACCGGGGTAAACCCGCAAAAAGCCACCAACAGGAAGGCGGCCGGGGCAAAAAAAAAACCATAAAATAAGAAAATCACGCCCGTCAGGCATTCCATACCCCAACACTCTGATAATACAATGCATATCTGCCGGCGAAATTTTGTTGGACAACCGTTGGTGTTGAACCCCGGTATTCGCAAAATCTTCCCGCAATAGCTTGCGGGCCGTTTCCTGCGTTCATAGCGGGGCCGATATTACCAGCTTGTGGCGGCCCCCCGGGGCTCACTGTGTCGGTATCGCCTCGCACATGTGGTGGCGCCGGTGTTTCCGGCCTCCGGGTTATTCTTTGGGCGGGATTTATCCGAGGCGGAATTGCGGTGCCATCGGCTGTTCTGGGGAGAACCGCTGGAAACACACCGCATTCAACCCGGTCCTGGACAAGAGTGCAGGCTATTGCCGATGAATTTTTCGGATTACAAAAATCTGGTGGCTCCGAAAAAAAAAGCCTCCCCCCTTGCGGGGAGAGGCTTATATATCCTGCCGGGCTCCATGGCCCGGCAACTGCTTCTATATAGGGCTATTTTCGACCATTAAAAACCACCAGATTCGATTCCAATAAATTGAATATTGTCGATATAGGCTCCCTCAAAAGCGTTATTCAAATTATCGGCAGTAAACAGGAACCGGAACTGAACCATATTATTCCAATAGCTTGACAGATCAATGGTTACCCTGCTGAAGTCCCCGGCCGCATTGGCATTGTTGGCCAGAGACTGCAGTTCTGTCCAGTCTACGCCGTTTGTGGATATCATCACTTGCAAAGTGTCCATGGCGCATGTCTGACCCAGGGGGCACTCGTTATCCAGATAATAATCGAAAGAGAACTTTGCCGTTTCGGCCCATACATAGAATGGATACGTTTCAAGATAGCCACTGATGGGAGCGCCGGTATCGTAGTTACCGGCAGAAGGAATTGCATAGCGGAATGAATATGCGCCATCACTGCTCCGCTGGTCGCTCAGATT
>JAOUPZ010000023.1 GCA_029879595.1 Deltaproteobacteria bacterium
GGCCACCGACTCCCCCCTGGTCATCATGCCGCGCGCCAGCATGTTCACCATGGTGCTTTTTCCTGCTCCGGGGGCGCCGGTCAGGCCGATCCGCCGGGAGACCCGGCCGGGATCGTATACGGCCTGTATCACCTCCCCGGACCCGGGGCCGGAGTTTTCCACCAGCGTCAGCAGACGGGCCAGGGCGCGCGTGTTTCCCGCTGAGTATTGCTCCAGCAGGGTCTGGGTTGTGGGGTGGAGAGTATCCATGGAGAACATGGTAGTGCCTGCCGATGGGGAGAGCAATCCCGGTAATGACCACAGTTTTCGGATGTTTTCGGAGTAGATTGTACCCCGGGTTTGAAAAAGCAGGAGGCGGTCCGTTAAAATATCCTTATGGCCCCTCGGAAGACGGGATCCGATGGATAGAATATTGCATTGCCATAACAGCAGGATGCACTGGCATCACAAAGGCTTCGGTCAGCTGAAAGGGCTGTGGAGCATGAAATATTAACCGGGGTGCATGATATTTGCATTGATTTACGCTGAACCCTTGGCGTGAATCAATGAGCATGGCTATGAACATTTTTACGATTTCCAAGTTGGTACGCGGCCTTCTGCTGGCGGCGCTGGTTTCCCTGATGCTGGTGCCCGGCCCGGCCAGTGCCCAGTTTTATGATGATATCGGGGACGATGACGAATATTTTGAGCAGGAAGAGGAGTTCATGGAGTCCTACGACGATGATTTCCAGACTCCCTCCACTCCGGGCGGAAGCACCCAGTCCTCATCCGGCCCCAAGGAGGACTACAGCGAAGGCAATATGTACCAGGAGGAAACGGTTGCGCCCACCGCAACCGGCAAGAAGGGCGATGCGGTGACACCCATGAGTCGCAAGATGGAAATGACCATCGCCGAGGATATTGATGAACTGCCGTTCAACATTGCCTGGGGGGCGGGAACAGGGCTGATGATCGGTGCTTGGTTCGCCATAGTGAACGAGGGGGACAACCGGGATACTCTGCGCACCATCGGCTCCGGAACAGTGCTGGGCATCATGGTGGGGGGGTTCATCGGTTCCCGTTCCATGATCATACCCACCCTGCCGCGGGCCGTGTCTTTCAATGAGGGCTCTACGAGCCCGGTCTTCACCCCGGTGGTATCACTGGGTCCGCTAGGGCGCATGGCCGGCTTCCGGCTAAGTTTCTGACCGGCTTTCAGGCGCTTTTAATAAAAGCGCCTTTCGCCTTTCCATGTAAAAACATCCCCCTGTTCCGTCAGTTCCTGCTGTTCCGTCAGTCTCCGGCGATGACCGGTACTTCCTCGACAACAGTCTCCTCCGGCAGTGCCTCCGGGGGCTGCAACTCCTCCGGTATTTCATAGTTGGCCTGCCTGAACTCGGAAAAACCTGTTCCGCAGGGGATCAGCCGCCCCATGATCACGTTTTCCTTCAGGCCGCGGAACATGTCCATCTTGCCCTGGATAGCCGCCTCGGTGAGCACCTTGGTGGTTTCCTGGAAGGACGCCGCGGAGATGAAGGATTCCGTGCTCAGAGCCGCCTTGGTGATTCCCTGGAGGACCGGCTTGGCGGTGGCGGCCGGAAGGCCTTTTTCCACGGCAACCTCGTTGGCCTTGTCAAACTGATAGCGGGACACCTGCTCGTTGATCAAGAACGTGGTTCCGCCCGGATCAATGATTTTCACCTGCTTGAGCATCTGCCGCACGATCACTTCGATGTGCTTGTCATGGATGCTCACGCCCTGGAGCCGGTAGACTTCCTGCACCTCGTCCACCAGGTATTTCTGCAACTCCTTGGTGCCCAGCACGGTCAGAATGTCATGGGGGTTGGCCGGGCCGTCCACGATGGGTTCTCCGGCCCTGACGTAATCGCCTTCATGCACGATGATATGCTTGCCGCGTGGTATGAGGTATTCCTTCTGCTCGCCATGCTCCGGCGTGATGATGACCTTCTGCTTGCGCTTGACGTCCTTGCCGAAGGAGACCATGCCGTCGATTTCCGAGATGATGGCCGGGTCCTTGGGGACACGGGCCTCGAACAGCTCGGCCACCCGGGGCAGACCCCCGGTGATGTCCCTGTTGCGCATGATCTCGCGCGGGATACGGGCCAGGGTGGCGCCCGCCTCGACCATGTCTCCGTCCTCCACCATGAGCTCCGCCTTGGCCGGCAGAAAGAACCGGGCCGGCTGGTTGGTGTCGGGGGATTTGATAATATGCCCGTGGCTGTCGCGAATGGAGATTTCCGGGCGGTTGTCGGTATCGGCCGGTTCCAGGATGACCCGGCGGGAAAGCCCGGTATCCTTGTCCAGCTGCTCGCGCATGGTGACTCCCTCCACGATGTCCGAAAAGCGCACCTTGCCGGCCACATCGGTGAGAATGGGCATGGCGAAGGGGTCCCATTCGGCGATGGTCTCACCCCGGCTGACCTTGGAGCCGGCCTGCTTGATAAGGGTGGAGCCCACCGGCAGGGAACGCAGTTCCAGTTCCCGTCCGTTGTCGTCGATGATCTTGGCCTGGGCCTTCCTGTTCATGATTGTCCAGCGGCCTTCCTGGGTGCTGACCACCCTGGCGGAGGTGTATTCCAGGGTGCCCGAGAACTTGGCCTCCCACTTGCTGGTTTCAGCCCGCTGGCTGGCCGCGCCCCCGATATGGAAGGTTCTCATGGTGAGCTGGGTGCCCGGTTCGCCGATGCTCTGGGCGGCGATTACTCCCACGGCCTCTCCCATGGAGGCCATGCGGCCCCGGGCCAGGTCACGGCCATAGCAAAGGGCGCAAACGCCGTGCTCCTGGGTGCAGGACAGCACCGAGCGGATACGCACCTGCTCGATACCGGCTTCTTCCATGGCGATGGCCTTGTCCTCGTCAATCTCCTCGCCGGCCTGCACCAGCAAGATATTGCGGAATGGGTCCTTTACATCTTCCAGGGCCACGCGTCCCAGCACTCTCTCGCCCAGGGTTTCAATGATCTCGCCGGCCTCAATCAGGGCCGTCATGTCAATGCCGTCCACCGTGCCGCAATCATAGGAGGTGATGACTCCATCCTGGGCCACGTCCACCAGCCTGCGGGTGAGGTATCCGGAGTTGGCGGTTTTCAGGGCGGTGTCGGCCAGACCCTTGCGAGCTCCGTGGGTGGAGATGAAGTACTGCAGCACGCTTAGCCCCTCGCGGAAGTTCGCGGTGATGGGGGTCTCGATGATCTCCCCGGAGGGCTTGGCCATAAGTCCGCGCATACCGGCCAGCTGCTTCATCTGCTGGGTGCTGCCCCGCGCGCCGGAGTCGGCCATGATGAAGATCGAGTTGACCCGCCTGTTGGTATCGTCCGCGAAGGTGCGCAGGTTTTCCAGCATGGCCTCGGCCACCTGGTCGGTAAGGCGCGCCCAGATGTCGATGACCTTGTTGTAGCGTTCGCCCTCGGTAATCAGGCCGTCCACATACTGCTGGCGGACCTCCAGAACTTCCTGCTGGGCCTTGGCCAGCATGTCCGCCTTCTGGTCAGGGATGGCCATGTCGTTGATGCTGATGGAGAATCCGGCCCGGGTGGCGTGGAAAAAGCCCAGATGCTTGAGGTCGTCCAGCATTCTCACGGTGGCTATGTTGCCGGCCATGCGGTAGGTGGTGTCCACCAGGGCGCCCATCTCCTTCTTTTTCAAAAGGCGGTTGACCATGGCGAAGGGGACTTCCTTGGGAACGTGGGTATACAGGATCACCCGTCCCACGGTGGTATCAATCAGGTTGCCTTCAAACCGGAGCTTTACGCGGGCGTGCAGGTCCACCGCCGCGTGGTCATAGGCCAGCTGCAGGTCGTCAATGGAGGAAAACACTTTGCCCTCGCCCTTGGAGCCGATAATCTCCTTGGTCATCCAGTACAGCCCCAGAACCATGTCCTGGGTGGGGGTCATGATGGGCTTGCCGTTGGCCGGGCTGAGAATGTTGTTGGTGGACATCATCAGCACCTTGGTTTCCAGCTGGGCCTCCACGCTGAGCGGCACATGCACGGCCATCTGGTCGCCGTCAAAGTCTGCGTTGAAAGCCGTGCAGACCAGGGGGTGCAGCTGAATGGCCTTGCCCTCAATCAGCTTGGGCTCAAAGGCCTGGATACCCAGGCGGTGCAGGGTGGGCGCACGGTTCAGCATGACCGGGTGCTCAATGATGACTTCCTCCAGCACTTCCCAGACTTCCGGGCGGCCTTCTTCCAGCATTTTCTTGGCCACCTTTATGGTGGGCACCTCGTAGCGCTCCATCAACAGGTGGAAGATGAACGGCTTGAACAGCTCCAGGGCCATGATCTTGGGCAGGCCGCACTGGTTGAGCTTCAGCTCGGGGCCCACCACGATGACCGTCCGGCCGGAATAATCGACCCGCTTGCCCAGCAGGTTCTGGCGGAACCGGCCCTGCTTGCCCTTGAGCATGTCGCTGAGGGATTTCAATGGCCGCTTGTTGGTGCCCATGATGGGGCGACCCCGCCGGCCGTTGTCGAACAGGGCGTCCACGGCCTCCTGCAGCATCCGTTTTTCGTTCCTGACAATCAGTTCGGGGGCCCTGAGGTCAATCAGGCGCTTCAGGCGGTTGTTGCGGTGAATCACCCGCCGGTACAGGTCGTTCAGGTCGCTGGTGGCGAAGCGCCCTCCTTCCAGGGGTACCAGGGGCCTCAGTTCCGGCGACAGCACGGGGATGATATCCAGGATCATGGAAGAGGGATCATTGTTGGACTTGCGGAAGGCCTCCACGATCTTCAGGCGCTTGACGATCTTCTTGCGCTTGGCCTCGCTGGTGACTTCGCGCATTTCCTGGTAGAGGGTCTCGCTGAGGCTGTCCAGCTCGATTTCCGCCAGCAGCTCCCGAATCGACTCGGCGCCCATGCCCACCCTGAGGTCGGGGTGCTTGTCGATCAGCTCCCGGTATTTTTCCTCCTCCAGCAGTTCCTTTTGCTGCAGTTCGGAGCTTCCGGGGTCCAGGATGATGTAGGAGTCGAAGTAGAGTACGCGCTCCAGGTCCCGCAGTGTCATGTCCAGCAGGTTTCCGATGCGGCTGGGTACCCCCTTGAGGAACCAGACGTGTGAAACCGGGCAGGCCAGCTTGATGTGCCCGAGGCGCTCACGCCGCACCTTGGACTGGATAACCTCCACGCCGCATTTCTCACAGGTGATTCCGCGGTGCTTCATGCGCTTGTATTTGCCGCAGTTGCACTCGTAATCGTGTATGGGGCCGAATATCTTGGCGCAGAACAGCCCGTCCCGCTCCGGCTTGAAGGTGCGGTAGTTGATGGTTTCGCTGGTTTTCACCTCGCCGTGGGACCAGGACATTATCTCCTCTGATGAGGCGATGCGAATCTGGACCGCGGAGTATTCCGAGGGGGCGTATGATTTTTCGAGGAGCATGTTCAGTGCTTTCAAGGGTTCCTCCGGCATTTCATGTGCGTGCTATAAAAAAATGCTGCGGTTGATAAAAAATAATTCACTTCATGTATTCATTTGGCGGGGCGGAAGCTTGGCTCCGCCCCGTCATGCTTCAGCTCAACAGGTTGATATCCAGACAAAGGCTCTTGAGTTCGTTGGTAAGCACCTTGAATGATTCCGGAATGCCTGTTTCCAGGATGTAATTGCCTTTTACGATGGCTTCGTAAATCTTGTTGCGGCCCTGGATGTCGTCTGACTTCACGGTCAGCAGTTCCTGCAGGGTGAAGGCGGCTCCATAGGCCTCCAGGGCCCAGACCTCCATCTCACCGAAGCGCTGTCCGCCGAACTGGGCCTTTCCTCCCAGCGGCTGCTGGGTCACCAGGGAGTACGGCCCGATGGAGCGGGCGTGGATTTTGTCGTCCACCAGATGGTGCAGCTTCATCATGTAGATGTAGCCCACGGTGACCGGCTGATCGAAGCACTCGCCCGTCTTGCCGTCATACAGGGAAACCTGTCCGTCGGGCGCGATCTGGGCCAGCTTGTAGAGCTTCATGATGTCCGTCTCCTTGGCCCCGTCGAACACAGGGGTGGCGAAGTGGAAGCCCTGCATGTACTGAGCGATTTTTTCCAGGAATTCCTTGTCTTCCAGCTCATCGAAATATGCGCGGATCATCTTGGAGGAGTAGACCTCGTTGACCATCTTTCTGAGCTGGGCCACCGGATGCTGTTTTTCGAACATCTCCTGCAGGCGGTCTCCCAGGTTGCGGGCCACCCATCCCAGGTGGGTTTCCAGCACCTGTCCCACGTTCATCCGGGAGGGAACCCCCAGGGGGTTGAGTACGATATCCACCGCCTGGCCGTTGTCCAGGTAGGGCATGTTCTCGGTGGACTCGATCCGGGAGACCACGCCCTTGTTGCCGTGCCGTCCGGCCATTTTATCGCCCACGGCCAGCTTGCGCTTAACGGCTATATACACCTTGACCATGCGGATGACGCCTGGCGGCAACTCATCGCCGCGCTGTATCTTTTCGCAGCGGTCCTGATAGATGCTCTCCAGGAGGTCCATCTGGGAAAGGGCGTTGTTCACGATGCGTGAAAGGAGCTTGTTCACTTCCTCATCGTCCACGCGCACATCGGTCCAGGAGCGCATGGGGATGTCGTTCAGGATTTCCTCGGTGATTTTGAGTCCCTTCTTGTGGATCACCTGATGGGTATCGGCCGAGGTCACATCGTAAAGCAGCTTCTTGTCCAGGATCATGGTGCGCAGGATGTTGATCATGTTGGTGCGCACGATCCTGGTTTCATCCCGGTGGTCTTCCTCGTATTTGTTGAGCAGGTTTTGCTCGATCTCCTGGGTGCGGAGGTCCTTTTCCACGCCCTTGCGGTTGAAGGTGACCACGTTGATCACCACGCCCTCGATGCCCTGGGCGACCCGCAGTGAGGTGTCGCGCACATCCCCCGCCTTTTCCCCGAAGATGGCTCTCAGCAGTTTTTCCTCCGGGGTGAGCTGGGTCTCGCCCTTGGGGGTGACCTTACCCACCAGGATGTCGCCGGAGCGCACATAGGTGCCGATGCGGACGATGCCGCTGTCATCCAGGTTGCGCAGGGCCTCCTCGCTGACGTTGGGGATGTCGCGGGTGATGTCCTCCTTGCCCAGCTTGGTATCGCGGGCCACCACCTCGAACTCTTCGATGTGGATGGAGGTGAACAAGTCCTCGCGCACGACGCGTTCGGAGATAATGATGGAATCCTCGAAGTTGTAGCCGTTCCAGGGCATGAAGGCCACCAGGACGTTCTGTCCCAGGGCCAGTTCTCCCTGGTCGCAGGAGGGGCCGTCGGCGATGATCTGGCCATTGTCCACCCGCTCGCCCACCGAGACGATGGGGCGCTGGTTGATGCAGATGTTCTGGTTGGAGCGCTGGAACTTTTCCAGGTGGTAGATGTCCACGTTGGCGGGAACGACCACCTCATCGCTGGAAAGGTCCACGTCGGCCTGGATCACTATGCGCGCCGAGTCGACCCGGTTGACCACCCCGGAGCGCCGGGCGACCACACAGGCCCGGGAATCGGCGGCGATCTTGCGCTCCATGCCCGTGCCCACCAGGGGGGCCTTGGGCTTGATCAGGGGCACGGCCTGGCGCTGCATGTTCGATCCCATCAGGGCGCGGTTGGCGTCATCGTGCTCCAGGAAGGGAATCAGGGAGGCCGCGGCGGAAACAAGCTGATTGGGAGCCACGTCCATATAATCGATTTCCTCCCGGCCGATCATCTCGAATTCCCCCCGGTGCCGGGCCGATACCAGCTGGTTGATGAACGATCCCTTGCTGTCCAGCGGGGCGTTGGCCTGGGCGATCTTGAACTGATCCTCCTCGATGGCGGAAAGGTACAGCACGTCCTTTTTCACCGAGGATTCCTGCACCTTCTTGTAGGGCGTTTCGATAAACCCGAAATCATTGATGGAGGCGTAGGTGGCCAGTGAGGCGATCAGGCCGATGTTGGGGCCTTCCGGTGTTTCGATGGGGCAGATCCGGCCGTAGTGCGAGGAATGTACGTCGCGCACGTCGAATCCGGCCCATTCCCGGGTCAGTCCTCCCGGCCCCAGGGCGCTCAGGCGGCGCTTGTGGGTGATCTCGGACAGGGGGTTGGTCTGATCCATGAACTGGGAGAGCTGGCTTGAGCCGAAGAATTCGTTGATGGCCGCCGCCACCGGCTTGGCGTTCACGATGTCGTGCAGCATCATGGACTCGGTTTCCTGGAGGCTCATGCGCTCCTTGACGGCCCGTTCCATGCGCACCAGTCCAATGCGGAACTGGTTTTCCAGCAGCTCGCCCACGCACCTGACCCGGCGGTTGCCCAGGTGGTCGATATCATCGATGTTGCCCTCGACCCCTTCCTTGAGCCTGAGCAGATACTCCACCGTCAGCAGGATGTCCTCCATGGACAGCACCGTATTGTCCAGTTCCTGCTCCAGGCCCAGCTTCTTGTTGATCTTGAGCCGGCCCACCTTGGACAGGCTGTAGCGATCGTCATTGAAAAACAGGTTGTGCATCAGCACTTTGGCTGTCTCAAGCGTGGGGGGGTCGCCCGGCTTGAGCCGCTTGTAAAGCTCGATCAGGGCCTCCTGGGTGGAGCGTACGCCGTCAATGGACAGGGTTTCCCGGAGCGAGTGACCGATGGTGCGGTCGCCGACGTAGATCAGGCGCAGTTCGGAGATATTGTTTTCCAGGATCAGCTCCAGCACCTCGCTGGTGATGAGCGTATTGGCCGGCACTATCACCTCTCCCGCCTCGTTGGTGATGTTGGCGATGGGATAGCGGCCCACGATGTCTTCCTGGGTGGTGGGGATGGACTCCAGCCCGGCACCCTGGATCCGGCGCAGGGCCGGGCGGGTGATCTTGCGGTCGGCGTGGACGAGCACTTCCTTGCTCTTGGGGTCCACGATGTCTAAGCCGATCCGCTGGTTCAGGGTCACTTCAGGGTCGACCTTCTTGGAGTAGGCTCTTTTTTCCGGGTCCTTGTCCAGGGCCTTGCTCAGGTCAATTACCTCCGGGCGGTAGAACCGGGCCAGGATTTCCTCCTCGTCCAGTCCGAGGGCCCGCAGCATGACCGTGGCCGGAAACTTTCGCTTGCGGTCGATCCTCACATAGAGGATGTCCTTGCCATCGAACTCCAGGTCAATCCAGGAGCCCCGCTGGGGGATGATCCGCGCCGAGTAGAGAATCTTGCCGGTGACGTGGTTTTTCCCCTTGTCGTGTGTGAAGAACACCCCGGGGCTTTTGTGCATCTGGGAGACGATCACCCGCTCTGTTCCGTTTATGATGAACGATCCCTTCTCCGTCATCAGCGGCAGTTCGCCCAGGTAGATATCCTGCTCCTTGATGTCGTGGATGTGGCGCGAGCCGTCATCGGTGTCCTTTTCCCAGACGATCAGCCGCAGGGCCACGCGCAGCGGGGCAGAATAGGTCACGCCCCTGATGCGGCACTCCTCCTCGGTGTACTGGGGGTCGCCCAGCCGGTAGTGCACATATTCCAGGGTGGTCGATCCGCTGAAGTCGGATATGGGGAACACGGACCTGAACACGGCTTCCAGGCCCTCCGGCCGGCGTTGGTCCGGCGGGGAGTCCTTTTGCAGAAAACGCTCATAGGAGTCCAGCTGCATGTTGAGAAGGTTGGGCATCGGGGGGGCGTCGATCCGCCCGAATGAATACCGCACACGTGTCTTGAAATCGGTTGGGTTTAGCATTTGTATCCCTGGAAATTTCTGCTTGCTGTCGGGGTTGATTCGCCTTGCCGGTCTGCTATGACCTGACGCAGGGCATTGCCAGCTCCGGATGCCTTAGGGCCGTGCCCTGCCGCTGATTCTTTGCTGGCGCATATTGGTGCTGGTGTATTCGAACCGGGAATTCTTTTGAAACTGGCGAAGGCAGGACGAAATTCCACCCCTGGAGAGAAGACGGACAGGTATCGCGGTTGCGGTTCTCTCATCTTTCCTTCGCATTCCGTGGAAAATAGCAGACTAAAAGAGTAATTTGACAAATATTAAAGGCAAGCGCAACCCCCTGGCCATCTTTTTTTTTCAATATGGGGCCCGGGGATGCCTCCGGGGGCACCGGGTGTGTTTTCTGGTGGCCCGGTCCGCCCGGGTACGTCGTTATAAAACTAGCTGCATGAAATCCAGCCTGTCCGGGGCATCTGACGGGTGGAGCAACGGTTGCCGACCTCCCGCAGGGGATAAGGCCGGAAAAGAATTATCCGTCCGGCAATGAAGTTGGACGGGCGTTCCTTTTTCTCATATACTGGCCCCTCGGGAAAAATATTTCCAGGGGCCCTGGCGGGATAATATTTTTGCCGGCCGGCCGTACTCGGTTCCGGCTGGTTTTTCCCCGAGCCCCATATCGCCCGGACCGGTCGGGCGAGCAGCACCGCGCCTGGGCGAGCAGCACAGCGCCCGGCGAGCAGCACCGCGCCTGGGCGAGCAGCACAGCGCCCGGCGAGCAGCACCGCGCCCGGCGAGCAGCACAGCGCCCGGCGAGCAGCTCAACGCCCGGCGGGTGCTTCGGCTGCGGAAACATGCATCCTGATCTGGAGGGACAGAGATTTCCATGCGAGGTAAGGCTACAATCGATTCCTTTGGAAAGGCCGGTGTGCAGGGGCTGCCGGAAAACGCCCGGGCGGCCTTGCGCGTACTGCTGTCGGGGGAGGTGTTTTCCGATCAGGAACTGGACGAGCTGTCCTCCCGCTGTCATATACGGACCAACGGGACCGGCGAGGTGATCATCCGTGAAGGCGAGGAGTCGGACAACCGGGTCTATCTGATCATCAAGGGAAGCGTTTCCATATCCATCAAGGGGCGGTTCATCCTGAGACTGCAGAAACCCGGCGACACCATCGGGGAAATGGGGCTGATAAGCTCGGCCCCCCGCTCCGCCACGGTGACCACGGACATGGACTCCACCTTTCTGGTGGTGGATGCGATGGAGTCGGGCCAGGATGAGGACCCCCCGGGCTACAAGTTCCGCTATTACTTCAGCCGCCTTTTCAATTCCATTCTCACCGAAAAGCTGCGCCGGACATCCGACCGGGCCCGCCTGTATGAGGACATGGTCTCCCACAGCCGGGAGGTGGAGCGCAAGTCGGAGTCCCTGCAGGAGGAGATAACCAGCTACCTGCGCGAGATAAGCATGTACACCCACCTGGTGAACAGCGCCGGTGACGCCATCATCGTCACCGATACCCAGGGGAAAGTGCTGACGGTCAACCCGGCGCTGCTGAAGCTGTATGGCGGGAACTCCGAGGATGTGACGGGAATGGATTTTGTGGAAATGATTTCCCTGGACAACGGAGGGGATTGCAACTGGCGGGAAATAACCGGCCGGGCCAAGGATGAGGACTGGACCGGGGAAATCTTCCTGAGAACCGGAGACGGGGAACTGATGCCCGTGGATTGCCGGGTGTCATCCATTACCGGTGACAACAACGACCGGCTGGCCTTTTCCGTGATCATAAGGGATATCAGGCTCAGAAAGGCCCACGAGGAAAAGATAAAAAAGCAAAGCCAGGAACTGGAGGAGGCCTACCGGGCCATCCAGAACATGGAGCGGGCCAAGAACGGCTTCCTGACCCTGGTGTCCCACGAGCTGCGCACGCCCATCACCAGCATCATGGCCTTTGCCGAAACCCTGGGGATGGAAGGGATGGTGGACCCGGAAGATCAGCCGGATTTCATCCGCACCATATACAAGGAGGCTGAAAAGCTGTCCGACATGGTGAGCAAGGTGCTGGCCCTGTCCAAGCTGGAAAGCGACCAGATGTACTTTGAGTTCGCCAAGTGCGATGTGGAGACGCTGGCCGCGGAACAGATCGGGGTGTTTACCCTCAAGGCCAAGGAGAAGGGGCTGGATATGCACCTGGAGAATCTGGGCGCACCCACTCCCATCGTGGTGGACAAGGAGCAGATTGCAGTGGCCCTTTCCCAGGTTCTGGACAATGCCGTAAAATACACGGATAAAGGATCAATAACAGCTTCAGTGTCTCAAAATGAGCAGGAGACCATCTTTCGGGTGTCCGATACCGGCAGGGGCATCCAAAACGATGACTATCAGGTGTTGCTGGAAAAATTCAGCCGGGGTGACGTTAAGGAGTCCAGGATTCATGGGCTTGGACTGGGCTTGCCCTTATGCTACTTGATCGTTAAGGCGCATTCTGGAAATATGCGCTTTGAAAAAAACGATTCAGGCGGTACGGTGGTTTCGATTGTATTACCGTTGCAGCACCCGGTGAAAAATAACCCGGATATCCGGCAGGTGACATAAAGTACCCCTCCCGGAAAAATATCCCAGACCCCTATAATCTGAATATTGTTGGCACATGGCGATTTCCGGCTTATTCAAAGACTCCGGTAAAAAGTCATCTTCATCTTCCGGCCCCAGGGAACCGGCGGGCGGGGGTGGAGGCTCCTCGGGATCAAGTGGTTTGGCGGCCATCCTCAAGCAGGGACTGGTACTGCCTCCTGACCGGGTGGAGCAGTTGAAAAAAGGGGTGAAGGAAGGTCTGGAGTTTTTCACCGAGTTCAACGATTCCCGTCTCAAGCTGGCCTTTACATCCTTTGACGTTGAGATGAAAAAGGCCCTGTACGAGGTGTTGTTCCTGGCCCATGTGAATGATCCCAAGCTGGCCAACTGGGAGTTCACCGAAGTGAAGCTGGAACGCGTGGGCGGCGCCTACCGGGAACGCCTGGAAAAGGCCACCGCCAACCTGTATATGGAGGGAGCCCCCCACGGGGTGCAGGGCATCGCGGAGCTTTCTCCGGTATTCAGGGATGAATTCGTATCCTACATCCGGGAAGTTTTCGGCATGGAGGTCTCCCCGGCCTCCACCTATGGCTACTGCCCCATCAAGAGCATTCACTCCCTGGGTTCCATCGGCACGGTAGGGCACAAGTCCCGCGCATCGGACCTGGACCTGCAGGTGCAGTACGAACTGGAGCCGTTCCTGTTCGATGTGGTCAACTGGAGCGACAACACGTTCCAGGAAGCCCTGCTGGCCGAGATAAGGTTCTGGATGAACAGGTTGCGGGTCCAGAAAAAACTCCCGCCAGCAGCGTTCCAGGACCCCAAGATGAAGGCCCAGTTCAATCAGGCCGCCTCGGCGCAGGTGTCCAAGTCCTTCCCTTATCTGTACCACTACCTGGTGGCCCGTGACCGGGACTACATGAAGGAGCTTTCCGGAGAGAATGCCCAGAAGGTCCGCGGCAAGGTGCTGCAGGAGCTGACCTCGCTGATGAAGCGCTCGGCCCGGGTGGCCCGGGGCGAGGAAATGAAGAAGTCCGAGCTGCTGCTGAACAAGCGTCTGAAGAGCATCCAGGAATATATCGCCAGAAAATACCCCATGGCGGAAATATACCTGTTCACCTGTTCCAACGATGATTACCGGGTAGGGCAGCACGGCTCCACACTGGTCTCCAAGGAGGCCTCCGGTTCGGCCTATGAGCTTATCCTGAACTACGAGACCCTGATGCCGGGCATCCAGATCACCCCGATGGTTCCCACCCATTTTGTTTTTCCGCAGAGTGTGAACAACGATCCGGCCATGTACGAAAGGGTGATTGAGTATATCCGCTTCGGGCTGGTGGACATCTACGATTCGGTCAAGAACACCCTGGTGAACCTGGGGGCTACCCCGGACATGGAACTGGAGTATGTGGGCAAGCATTCAGGGGCGGTGTACTGGGAGGCGTTCAAGGCGTCTTCGGGGAACCTGCCCAAGGCCATCCTCAACCTGTTCCGCTATGAGATGCTGCTGGACAAGCGTTACCTGAAGACGGTCGTGCAGCTGATCAAGGAGCCGGACTTCGTGAACAGGCTGGCCGCACCGCATCCGGAGGACGAGAGCGAGGATCTGCAGAAAATGGTCGAGGGGGCTACCGGCATTCCCACCTGGGCCCTGGTGGACATGGAGACAAAGTTTCCGCCCCTGAAGCAGGACCCCTGGTGGCTGCGCTACAAGGCTCTCAAGGTGGCCTTCCATGAACCCGGGGGCATAACGGGCATGAAGCCGGAGGAGCGCAACCTGATCTCCAAGACCATGGACACCGCCTTTGCCCTGCATGTGCGCATCTCGGACGTGTTCACCAAGCCGGGGGACACCAGGACCTTTGAAACCATGCGCGAACAGGTGCTGCTGGAGTATCTCAAGCGGGCCTTTCCCCCCATATCGGAGCGCCGCAAGGTGCTGGAGATGCTGTTCATCGGGGAAATCCGCTCCATCCGTCAGTTTGAGCGCGAGATGAGGGTGCTGTTCAAAAGCTGCCTCAACCGGGTCAACCACAAGATTTCCGAGATGAACATCCAGGGCCAGAGCAATCGCAAGGAGTTCGAGATCTGGTACCACTATTACCAGGAGAATTTCGAGCCCGGCCCCAACGTGATCCAGAAGACCATCCTCAAGCATCTGATGGTTCCCAGGGGCCGGCTGAACCTGGGGTTCATTCCCAAGGATGGCTGGATGTTCGTATCGGATCAGAAGGAATCCAAGGTGGGCAAAAGGTTTGATACCTTCGGCCATCTGGATCACCTGCCCGAGGACGTGGTGCTGCGGGAGCGCAGCACCTTTGTCAGCGGCCTGGCCGACTGCGTGCTCAACGGCTACTACGGTATCCTGAACCAGGGAACGCTGAAGGAAACCCGTACCGCCATTGAATTTGATGCCAAGAAAATGGACCTGGGCAACAGGATTGACAACGGCATGGCTTTTCTGCGCCCGGACAATGTGCACTGGCTGTTCAACCGGATCATCGAATTTTTTCCGCCCCACCCCTATGACTACATGGACTGCGTGGACAAGAAGCGCAACGTGACCGAGATGATGATCCTGCTCAACGTGTTCAAGTTCGGCCGTCTGTCATTTCTGTACCGGGACAACCTGCAGACCTGGTACTGCGATGAGTTCGACCACAAGGATATCTTTCAGCAGGCTCACAACCTGCACGTTAACCCCAGGGCCATGCTGAGTGCGCGTCCCATACACATGACGATAGCCAAGTTTTTTAAGCAAAAGGGGATAAATCTGGGAAGTGTGCAGATGGAGGCCTGGATAAACCCCCACAGTTTTTCCGGGTTCGGGCAGAACCCGAACAAGGATGCCGAGCTAAACACGAGCTTCCAGCAGCTTCTGATGCAGGTGCACGGCCCCAAGGAGCCCCCGCCGGAAACCCAGGGTGACGGGACCAAGCCCGCCCCGGCCGGGGGACAGACTTCCGACGGCGCGCCGCCTGCTACGGAAACCGTGGGCTGAACGCCCCGCCTTCAGACGCCGCAGTCACCCAACCACCGCAATCCCGCCAGCGCAATCCTGGCAGCGCAATCCTGCCAGCGCAATCCCGCCAGCGCTACCCCGGC
>JAOUPZ010000024.1 GCA_029879595.1 Deltaproteobacteria bacterium
GGCCCAGCGGGAGCTGGCCCGGCGGCTGCCCGCGGGAACCCCGGCGGTGCGGTTTTATCAGGAGGACTCCCGGCTGCTGCCCTCGCTGCACTGGGGCGTGGTGGATCATGTGATTACCAGCCCGCCCTATCCGGGAACATACGATTATTTTGAGCAGCACCGGCTGCGCATGGAATGGCTGGGGCTGGACCAGGAGCCGTTTTTGAAGGGGGAGATGGGCGCCCGCCGGGAGGGTGTGGGGGATTCCTGGAGTGAATCCCTGCGCGAAACGATGCTGGCCCTGGCGCGGGTGGTGCGTCCGGATGGGAATGTGTTCATTGTGCTGGGGGACTGGCTCAGGGATGATCACGCCGTGGACGGTTCGGCCCAGTTGGTCCGGGTGGCCAGGGAGAAGGGCTGGCGGCTGGAATCCAGAGCCTCGGTGCGGCGAGAGATTTTCAGCAAGGTGGAGTCGAAGGCCTACGCCCGACGTGGCAAGTGGGAGCATCTGCTGCACCTGAGGCGTGCCACGGCGCCCGCTATGTCTGCCGTGGAGGAGCCCCCTGATCCGGATGGGGGGGGAACCCCGGATGCCGGCAACCAGAAGGCCCCGCCGCCGCGCCGGGGAAAGCGATAAAATACTTGGCTCATGCGGGTGTTTTGGTTTAATCTTAGGCATTCCTATCAGGAACAGTACTGGTGTCAACCGCAGTGAGTGCTTCCCGTTTTTCTTTGTGGAGCCTGCCGCGGGAGAATG
Organism: Deltaproteobacteria bacterium; assembly: GCA_029879595.1. Classification (GTDB taxonomy): domain Bacteria; phylum SAR324; class SAR324; order SAR324; family JACQKK01; genus JAOUPZ01. The sequence continues at coordinate 737 of JAOUPZ010000024.1, forward strand.
TCCGGTTGGCGGGGGAAGAGGCCATGCGGGCGAGTGTGCAGTTGCCCGGCGGGTGTATATGGGAAACATGGGAACCAACAGGTATAGAGAAACATGAGCGATGCTGAAAACGATATTGAAGTGAACAAGGAACTGGACTGCCGGGGACTGGGCTGCCCCATGCCTATCCTGAAGACCAAGAAGGCCATTGAGGAGCTGGAGAGCGGACAGGTGTTGAAGATGACCGCCACGGAACCCGGTTCCACCGCCGTGGTAAAGGACTGGACCAGCCGTTCCGGCAACGAGCTTCTGCGCCATGAAGCAAAGAACGGCGAGTTCACCTATTTCATCCGCAAGAAGTGACCGGGCCGTTCAGGGATTTGGTGGCTCCCCGCGAAAGCGGCGGGGCATGACATTTATCATTTTTCACCCCCCGGGGTGTATAGTAAATCTCAAGGTCAGGCCCAGGAAGCGGAGGCTGAAGGGACGCCAAGACCAAGATGGCTTCCCGATGGCTAAGAACTGACCTGAAGCGAGAACAGAGACAAGGCCAACGCCCATGCAGAACGTGATTCACAACCGGTTTGATCAGGTCCGAAGAAGCGGCGAGAAGTCCGCCCGCCCGGCCCTGGCTTCCCGCGCCCGCGGGAACGGCCGGATCAGGTGGAGCGCGAGCATGATGGCCTGGCTGGCCCTGGCCGTTTTTGTGGGCCGCATCTTCCTGGTCATGCCCGGCATGATGAACCCGCAGCAGGGTATAACCGGGTTGAATCCGGATCTGGACCCCGCCCTGGCCGCCGAGCTTGGCACCCTGGCCGAGGTCAGCTGGTGTGGGCCCAAGTTCAGCCTCGCGGCGCAGGAAGATCAGGACGAGGACGGTCTGCCGGGATCCTCACCCGAAACCGGCAGGGAAAACTGCCCCGTCTGCTTTACGCTGGCCGGGGGAGTGTTCCTGACCGCCGCCACAGTGGAACTGAACACCGCCTCGGTGGAGTACCCCCGGGTGCCGGTGCCCGCTACCATCCTGCTGCCCCTTTCCCGGCGGCATCTTGAGACATCATCACCCAGAGCGCCCCCGCTCTACTCGTAATTCCCTACGGAAGGAACCGCAGTTTCCGGTCGGCCGTGGCTGACGGTGCGAAACAGAACGCACCGTGGACAGTCATGCATCCGGAAGCAGCACAGATATGGCCCGTCAGTTGAGGGCCCCGTTCCTTCTGCCAGCCGCCCCGGGGCGGCAAATATTCACTTACAGAGTTGTGTGCAGCCACAAGCCCGGCCGGACCATGGGTCCGCGGGCCTTTCGGCTGAGCCATGAAATTCCCGGCCCCTTGCCGCAAAAGGGGCGGTGCTCAGAAGAGGCGGTGTTACCGCCCCGGACGAAACGACAGGGCCGGGGAGCGGCGGCTGTCCCGTTATTACCCAGGGGATTTACCCGAGGGACGGCCAGCGGAAAAAAGCCGGACAAAAGGGATGGTGCAGGTCCGGGATTTTGTTAATTTTTTTTGGATATTTCAGGATAATCATGAAAAAGCGTCACATTAAACTTTCGGTATTATTGCTGGCTGCTCTGGCGGCCTTCAGCACCTACGGCTGCGACAGTTCAGAGGAAGCCAGCTCGTCCAACGACACGGCGGTCTGCATGGGCTGTCACGATGGCACCACGGATACAGGGTCCAAGATTCTCTGGGCCAAGTCGGGCTGGGAGGACTCCGGCCATGCCCAGGGCCAGCGGCTGCCCATTATCGACACCTATGCCACCTTTGATGGATCCGGGACCTACCTGGGCCTGGAGGAGAACATCATCGGCTGGGAATGGAGCGGCTCTCATGCCTTCATGGGCAACGGCTCCAGCTGCCAGTACTGCCATGAGCACAGCGGCTTTGTGAATCAGTGGACGGGTGGCTATCCCGAACCGATCGCCACCGGCAACACGGCCATCGACGGCCTGCCCGAGTTCACCACTCCCTGGGAAATCGAGGGCGAGGTGATCCTTCAGCCGGCCCCTCCGGGATGCTCCACCTGTCACGCGCCTCATAAGAACGGCAACTTCGAGCTGACCATTCCCAACGGCACGGTGGTGCAAACCCAGGGTCTGGGCGCCTACTCCAAATCCCGGGGCAACATCTGCGCGGGCTGTCACAAGTCCCGTGTGATGAACGGCCGCACCAACATGTTCACCGACGTCAACGACCGGCTGTTGTCTTCCCTGCTGACGGACATGACCTCCGTCTCGCATTTCGGGCCGCATTACGGCACCCAGACCGACGTGCATCTGGGAACCTCGGCCGCCACCTATGCCGGCAAGACCTACACCAACCACGAGCACTCCACCAGTGACGATGCCAATTGTGTCACCTGCCACATGAACCTGCGCACCGACATGATGAGCCACCTGTCCTCCACCCTGGGCGGGCACAGCTTTGAGGTCACGGCGCCCATGCGCGGCGGGGAGAATGCCAATTACGGGGGCTGCGAGGGCAGCGCCTGTCACGACATTATCCGACCGGCTGATCTGACGGCAGCCACCCAGGCTGCGGCCGATGGTTATATCCGAAAGGACATGAAGGTGTTCACCTACACGGTTGGAGGAACGGCCCATAACACCATGGCCAAGATGAACGCCATCATGGTCAAGCTGGCTGACCCGGACAACGGCTGCGCCGGTCTGCTCAACGATGCCTTCGAGGCGGCCACGGTTGATGCCTCAGGAGCGGACATCGGCGGCAGCAGCATCAAATTCAAAAATGATGTGTACGAGCGCTGTCACATATCCAGCTACACCGTTGCCACCGGCGAAACAATTCCCGCCGTCGACCCGGCAACTGTGGACGTGGATGCCGATCCCTCGGTGCGCATCCTCAAGGCCCTGTGGAACTTCGAGACCATCGCGGCCGACAAGAGCCAGGGTCAGCACAATCCGAGCTTTGTGCTGCAACTGCTCTATGACACCTGCGAGGACGTGCACCTGCTGACCGGCGGTGCCAATGACGCAGCCGCCATTGACGCGGCCTGCAACAACCTGAGCACAAACCGTCCGTAACGGTTTCTCCTCCTCCGGCCCGCCTCCGATCAGGCGGGCCGGAACATATTTTGGCCTCCGCCAACAACCGGGAGGCCCTTGAAATTCCCCGCCGCGCCGACGACCACGGCCGGCGGGGATTGCCACCAGGGCAAAGCGGTATTGAAGACGACCAGCAGGATTACAAGCGCAGTACGGCCCTCACCAGGCCACCATCGGCCCGCTCTCGACCAGGCGGGCATGCAGCAGGCGTTCCGCTTCCGACCAGACGGAACGCAATAGTATCGGCCCGTCCCCCCCAGATACAGGGGCCGGAATAACTCCCCGCCGTACCGCCGACCACGGGCGGCGGGGAAGTTATCGCCGCAGGTGCTGTTCTTATAGTTTTTTCCGCCGGCCTCCACCCGGCCGGCCAAGGCCCGCTTTCCACTTACTCGCGGGTCTTACTTGAATCCCCGTCGGAAAGGTTTCCCAGAACTTTTCGGCGGGGTTTCTTGTTTTTCCAGTCCCACACCCACCGGGTTCAGATCCCCCGATTAATTTGCAGCCGGGAGTATTTGTGCTGCCGGGGCAATAGGATTTATCATGTAGTCATCACCAAGGGCGCCCGCGCCATTTTTTTTAACGGGCAGGCCGGAAGCCCGGCCGCCGGATCAACACCAGCAGCAGGAGCAGACCCCATGGATTCCCAAGCGACTATGCAGGGCGTTTTCGCCCCGGTAACCACACCCTTCGGGGAAAGCCTGCAGCCGGATGTGGGCCGGCTGGCCGCGCATTGCCGCTGGCTGCTGGACCAGGACTGCGGAGTAGTGCTTTTCGGCACCACCAGCGAGGCCAATTCGCTTTCCCTGGAGGAGCGCCTGGAAACCCTGGAGGCCGTCCTGGAGGCGGGGCTGCCCCCGGTCCGGGTCATGGCGGGGACCGGCTGCTGTTCACTAACCGAGACGGCCCGGCTCAGCGCCCGGGCGGTGGAACTGGGCTGCGGGGGCGTGCTGATGCTTCCTCCGTTTTATTACAAGGAAGTCTGCGACGAGGGACTGTTCCGCTACTATGCCGAAGTCATCGAGAGGGTGGGGGATTCACGCCTGAGGGTCTATCTGTACCACATCCCCCCGGTTTCAAAGGTGCCTTTGTCCCTGGCCCTGATCGAAAGACTGCACACGGCCTATCCGCAGGTCGTGGCCGGGATAAAGGACAGCGGGGGCGACTGGAATAACACGGAAGCCATCCTGAGGGCCTTTCCGGGATGGGGGGTGTTCACCGGCACGGAATCCATGCTGCTGAAAAACATGAGAGCCGGCGGCGTGGGCTGCATCTCCGCCACGGTGAACATCAATCCCGGCCCCATTCAAAGGCTCTGGCTGGGCTGGCAGGACCCGGGTGCCGACGCCGCGCAGGAGGAACTCAACGCCGTGCGCCTGATCCTGCAGAAGTATCCGCTGATCCCGGCGCTCAAGGCAGTGCTGGCCCATTACCGGGGCGATGAGGCCTGGCGGCAGGTCCGCCCCCCACTGGTATCCCTGGATGAGCTTCAGTCCAGGGAGCTGGTCTCCCGGCTGGAGCAGACCGGGTTCAACCTGGAGGGCTGAAAGGCATGGAATCGGGTGCGCCTTGAGTACTAACTTCCAGGACATGGCGGTGCTGGCCGCCCTGTGGGCTGCCTACTGCGGACTGCATTCCCTGCTGGCCACCTTCGCCGTCAAGCGGCTGGTGAGCAGGGTAGTTCCCGCCCTGGCCGGGTGGTATCGCGCCGCATATTCACTTTTCGCCCTGCTGACCCTGATTCCTCTCCTGGGGCTGATGGAACGCCTGGGCGGCGAACCCATCTGGCTCACTCCCTCCGCCCTTAAATGGACGTTGCTGCCCCTGGCGGGCCTGGTTATCGCCTGGTCCCTGCGGGATTACCCCGTGGGGGAGTTTCTGGGGTTGCGCCCTGCCCCACTGGAGGTTCCCGGCGAAGCGGGTGCCGGCGGACCCGGCGTGGCGTTCGTGCTTGGCGTTCCGCACCGCTTTGTCCGGCATCCCTGGTATGCCTCCGCCCTGGCCGTCATCTGGGTGCGCGACATGGACCAGGCCCAGCTGGTCAGCGCTGCCTGCTGGAGCCTGTATATCCTGGTGGGGCTGAGGCTGGAGGAGGCCCGCCTGGAAGCTCTGATCGGCGAGCCCTACCGGCTCTACCGGGAGCGGGTTCCGGCTCTGGTTCCCAGCCCCTGGAGGTACCTGGGACGCCGGGAAGCCGACAGGCTGCTCCGGGATGCGGCCGGGCCCGTGGCGGCGAACCAGCGGAGTTGATTTTTTTGAACCGCCAAGCTTGATATTTTATCATTATGAATGCATAGTGCCTTATCCGGTACGGAAATCCGGTCCACCATCCGGTTTGGACCATGATTGAGGCCCCATTCTTCAAGGCACTCAAGGATTTACAAACCTGCACTGTGGGCAGGTTTTTCTGGACAACGAAACAGGCTGGTGGCCGCACCGGGCAGACACGAAGCACAGGTGCACGGGCCGCCACTGATTCAAGCCGGTTATCCGATAAGTATTATCCGGGGAAAATGATCCCGCGGGATGGCTGGCGTGGAAAAGACGTGCTACATTTCTAGTAACACGTGAGGGAAATCAAAAAAAAACGGGGGAGGAGCGGACAGGCCCCGGGAAGGCCTGGTGACGCTGGATTACGACATAAACAACTAAACCGCATCCTGCGTAATAAGGATGAAATGAGCCTGCTGGATATCGCCTACACTCCGGCGCCAGTAATCGGTCGCCGGGAAACTGTGAGGGACGCCGTTGCCGTCACCATGCCCGAAGGCTGTGACGCCGTGGTAGTGGTGGATGAAGAGGAACTGGTTGGAATCATGACCTCCCGCGATATCATGCTCAAGGTGGTATTGCGTCGCGAGGACCCGGAATCGGTGCTGGTTGAGCAGGTGATGAGCGCCCCCGTGGTGACGATCCATCAGGACGAGACGCCGGAAAAAGCTCTGGCCATGATGCTGGAGAACAATATCCGCCATGTGGTGCTGATTGACAGACGGAAAGTTACCGGGCTGATTTCCCAAAGGCAGCTCCTGGGAAAGATTGTGAAGGAACAGTCGGAGAGCCTGGAATACCTCGCTGCATTTCTCTCGGTTGAGGGCTCAAGGCACTGACGTCCCTGGGCTTCCGTAAGGCGCGAAAAGTTGAGTTTAACCGCAAAACCGCCCTTTACCGGGGTATTTCCCGGCTGGGCTGACAAGTAGGACGGATTGGGTATGGATACACAGAGCATTTTGCTGGCCGTGGGGCTGATGGCGGCGCTGGGACTGGTTCTGTCCACGATTCTTGCCGTGGCCAACAGCAAGCTGCACGTTTACGAGGACCCGCGCATCAATCAGGTGGACGGACTGCTGCCCGGTGCCAACTGCGGTGCCTGCGGGGTGCCGGGCTGCCATGCCTTTGCGGAAAAGGTGGTGTCCGGCGAAATGAGCCCCGGCTTGTGCACCGTCAGCAGCGAGGATGCCCGGGAGAACATCGCCGAACTGCTGGGGGTGGATGTGGGCGGCGAGGACAAGCGGGTGGCCCGCCTGGCCTGTGCCGGAGGCACCAACGTGGCCCGTCAGCGGGCCCGCTATGTGGGCGTGGAGACCTGCCGCTCCGCAAATCTGGTGGCTGGCGGCGGAAAGGGCTGCGCCTGGGGCTGCCTGGGACTGGCCGACTGCATGGTGGTCTGCGATTTCAACGCCATCGTGATGAGCCCGGAGGGGCTGCCGGTGGTGGACGAGGATCTCTGCACGGCCTGTGGTGACTGCGTGGATATATGTCCCAAGGACCTGTTTTCGATCCAGTCGGTCAACAACAGGCTCTGGGTGGCCTGCGCCAACGAGGCCTTTGGAGATGAGGCCGAGAACGAATGCGAGGTGGCCTGCACCGCCTGCGCCAGATGCGCGGCGGACGCGCCTGTCGGCGTGGTGGAAATGTTGCGCAACCTGCCCCGCGTGGACTATTCACGCAACGATGAAACCAGCGAGAAAGCCATTCAGCGCTGTCCCACCGGGGCCATCGTCTGGCTTTCACCCCGGCGTGGTCTGATCAAGGGACGAGAAGCCAAGCCCATAGTACGCCAGACACCCCTGCCCCTGGGGTGATCGGGGGGCGGCGGCAAGATTATGGAACAGGGCGGGCCCGGACATTTACAGGCGGTCCCCCGAACAGCCCGGAAGCAACTGGCCGGGCGCCGGATACAGATGAATCCGGACAGGTTGCTTTGAGGTAGTAAATAATAAATACACAATAATATCAATCTGCTAAGGAGTGCGCCCAAAATGCGCAGACCAAAGTTTTTACAAAAAAAGACCTCCCAGCCCAAGGGCCGAAGTGAAGTCATGAGCGGCATGTCAGCCGCAGCCTCCCTGGAGGCGGATATTTCGGAAGCCGTGGTGCTGCCCGCTTCCGGCGGCAGCCAGTCGGTCGCCGTGGAAAACCTGGCCGGATTGCTGCGCAACGCCGGCACCCCGCGCGGCGATGATGCACTGGGCCGGATACCCGGTCGGGCCGGCTGGGGGCGCTCCGTGAAGATCATCGAGGCTTCAGACGGCCCCGGTGCCGTGGCCGCCCTGCTGGGCCTGGGGCTCAGCGGGCTGCGTTGCAGCGCGGTCATGTCCGTGGACGCCCTGTCCCGGGCGCGGGGAAGCCTGCAGGCCGCCGCCGCCCAGGGCGTGCCCCTGGTTATTCACGCCCTGCTGGATTCCCAGGGCGGATCATCCGACTCTGCGGCTGACGCGCTGAACTCCCTGAGCGGCTGCGGCTGGTTCATTCTCCATGCCCCGGACGCCCAGACTGCCGCCGATCTGACTGCCGTGGCCCGCAGGGTGGCCGAGGAGGCCCTGCTGCCGGGCATAGTGCTCCAGGAAGCAGGCTTCACCGCGGAGTGCCTGGAAAAAATCACCATGCATGAAGGCGAAGAGCTGGCCCAATACCTGGGCCAGCCCGGCGACGAGATCACAGCCTATACCCCGGCCCAGCGCATGACATACGGTCAGCAGCGCCGCCGCATTCCTGACCGCATGAACGTGGATTCACCGGCGGCTGCGGGAATGGACGCTCCGGGTGGGCTGGCCTCGCGGGCCGCTGCGGCCCGGGGAGCGTTCTTCCATGGCGGGCTCTCCGAAAGAATCGCCAGGGCAGCCCAGGACTATTCGGCGCTGGTCGGACGTCCCGTTTCGCCCGTTACCACCCATGAAGCCTCTGGCGCGGATTATCTCATCCTGGCCCAGGGCGCGGCCGTGGGCACTGCCCGGGCTGTGGCCCGGAGTCTTTCCGGGGCCAAGGGCTCCCGGGTGGGCGTGCTGGGCTTGAATCAGGTCAGCCCCTTCCCGCGCGGTGCGGTGGCCCGGCTGGCCAGGAGCTCCAAGGGACTGCTGGTGCTGGACCGCTCCGGGGCCTTTCCGGCGCTGGAGGACGACGCCTCGGGAGGCGACGCCCCCATGCTCAAGGAGATGCGGGCCCTGTTGCAGGCCTGCCTTGACAACGGCTATTTCAAAAACCGCGGAGGTTCTTCCTCCGGCGATGGCCAGCTGCCTGTGTACTCCCAGGGCAGCGACGCCCCCCCGCTGTTTTCAGCCCTGTACGGGGCGGGCGGGGAGCCGCCTTCCCCGGGTGCCCTGCTGGCGGCCGCGGAGAACATGCTTCCCGGCGGCGTGGGGAAAAGGACGGTATTTCTGGACACTCCCTTTCTGAGGGATCAGGCCGCCACCCCCAAGGAGGAAATATACCTGCAGACGGTGGGCGACTCCTACCCCGGGCTGGATAAGCTGGGTCTTGCCGGAAACCGCGATTCCGCCGTGCAGCCGGGACAGGAACAGCTTTCCATCAGAATATGCTCCCGGGGCGGCCAGGGTCTTTTCACAGCCACCGAGAGCCCGGCCCGTCTGCTGGCCGCGCTGAAGAGCCTGCACGTCAAGGTCTGGAGCGATCCGCCCCAGGCGGCGCGCGGAGCCAGATCCAACGCGTCGGCCCGCCTGAACATCCTGGCTTCTGCCGGGGATATACCGGGCAACTTCGCCCCCGGGCAGGTGAACATCACCGTCTGCACCCGCTCCGGCTCCCTGGCCGGACCATTGCGGGGCCTGGCGCAGGAGGGGGCGCTGATACTGCTGGCCACCCCCGACGAAGCGCGCCAGCGGCTGGCGGCCCTGTCAGCCGCTGAGCTGGGAACGCTGACCGGCAAGGCCGTCACCGTTTATGCCCTGGATACCGCTGCCGCCCAGGGGGAGGCCCTGTCCGCCGATGAACAGAGAACAGTCGCCGGCAGGCTGCTCACGGGAGCGCTGCTCAGCCTGCCCGCCGTGGCCGGGCTTACCGGACTGCGTGGCAAGGAACTCACCAAGGCCCTGCGGGCCTTTTTACCGGACTGGCACGAGGTGGATGGCGACAACGCCATGCGCGAGGCGGGAGTGCACCTGGAGCAGATACAGCGTGGCGGCGATTCCCTGGTGGAAGTCGCCCCTCCGGCGGCACCAGCGGAGGAGGCCGCGGCCACAGCCACCCAGGCACAACTCATTCCCGAGGTGCTCAAGGCCCGTCCCGAGGGCGAGGCACCCCTGCTGGACCCCCATCGCTTCTGGGAAGGCGATGTACGCCGGTTTGCCGCCGAGGGACAGCGCGGAGTGCTGGCCACGCCCTTCCTGGGCGCGGGCATGTATCCCGCCGCCACGGGTGCGCTGGCCAACCGCAGCCCCAACCGCCGGGTGCAGCCTCAGTGGCTGCCCGAAAAATGCACCGGTTGTGGAGCCTGCTGGACCGTTTGTCCGGACGGCGCCCTGCCCGCCCGGGTCAACACGGCAGGGGAAATCCTACAGACGGCCCAGGCCCGTCTTCTGGCCGGCGGTCAGTCCGCCGAACACCTTCCCCGCGCGGTGCGCCCCCTGGAGGGCAAACTGAACGAGGCCCTGGCTGCGGCCGGGCCGGGCCATGCCGTGGCCGGCTGCATTCCCGCCGCCATCCCCGCCGCCATTCAGGGCAGCCGGGTGACCAGCGCGGAAAAGGAACAGCTGGAAGGTGAACTGGCCGCGCTCCAGGGACTTCTGGAAGGCGTTCCCATGGCCGTTACCGAGCCCTTCTTCGTGAAGAACGGCTCCGGCATCCTGACCATAGCCCTGGATCCGGACCGCTGCACGGGCTGTCTGGCCTGTGTGAGCGCCTGCGCCGAGAAGGCCCTGGATACCATTCCCCGGGAGGAAGCCGACCTGGAAGCCCATCGCAATGCCCGGGACTTTCTGCGGGCCCTGCCGGACACCCCGGCGGCATATCTGGAATGCGGCGACCCCGCCGAGGCCCCCGGCCTGGAGCGGCGTCTGCTGTCAGCGCGCGCACAGCTATCCGGCGGGGGCGGCTCCACGCTGCCCGGCGCCTCGGAACGCACTCTGCTGCGCCTGTTCACCGCCATGGTGGAGAGCACCATGCAGCCCCGCGTGGCAGGCTATATCGGGGAACTGGAGGAGCTTATCGCCGAACTGGAGCAGCATATCCGGCTCAATCTGGCCGTGGACGTGAAGGACCCCAAGGCCCTGCAAAAGGCCGTCAAGAAACTGGGAGCCGACAACGGGGGCGAGTTTACCCTGGCCGAGCTATCCCGGCAGGTGGACCGGGACGGCAAGCCGGTGGATACGGACTGGGTGACCTTTGTCACCGGGCTGCTTTCCGGACTGAAGGATCTGCTGGCCCGCTACCAGGGCGGAGCTCTTTCTCCGGAGACCCCGCGGGCCTCGCTGGCCATGGCCGCCGCGCCCGCCACGGGAGCCGCCGAGTCGTCCTGGGCGCCTGCCTGGCCCTTCAATCCGTTTCCCTTCCCCTGGACGGCCCTGCCGGGTATCGCCGGCGCGGAATCTCCGGCGCTGGCCCTGGGATTGTTCGAGGGACACACCGAGCGGATGGCCCGGGGCTTTCGGCTGGTGCGTCAGGCCCGGCTGGAGATCGCCGGCAAGTACAACCCGGAAATTCACGACGGATTCTTCGCCCGCTTCGGCTGGCAGGAGTTCTCCGAGGACGAACTCAACCTGTGTCCGCCCCTGGTGCTGGCCGCCGATGATGCCGCCCTGAACGGGCAGGGGCAGGGTGCCCTGCGTCATCTGCTGGCCTCGGGACGCCCCGTCAAGGTGCTGAACCTGGACGGCGGCTCCTGGCGCTCGCTGGCGGGCCGGTCTTCCGCCCACACGGTTCTGCCCGAGGGGCAGGACGCGCCCGCGCTGGGCAGTCTGGCCGGACGGATTGGCGTCCTGAGCGGACCGCTGTCTCTGCTGGCCGCCCCCGGTGGAGGAAATGCCTTCATCATGCAGGGCGGGCTGGGAGATCTGCCGCATCTTCTGCAGGGCTTCATAGACGGGCTGAACCACCCCGGGCCGGCGCTGTTCAGCGTTTATGCCGCCGACCTCAATCCCGATGGCTCAACCTCCGCGCTGGCACAGGTCCAGTCCCTGCTGGCCTTGAAATCACGCGCCCACCCTGCCCTGCGTTATGATCCGGGAGCCGGGGAAACACTGCCGGAGCGCCTGACCCTGGCCGGCAACCCGGACACCGATGAACCCTGGGCCGGACACGCCCTGGTTTGTCTGGATGCTTCCGGCCAGCCTTCCAGCCGGGAGATTACACTGACCTTTGCCGATTACGCCGCCACGCTGCCCGCGCTGGCCCATCATTTTTCCCCTCTGCCCGGCGGCGAGAGCGCTGGCGTGCCGGTGGTGGATTATCTGGAGATGGACGCCGAGGAGCAGCAGGAGAACACCCCCTATGTGCTGGCCGTGGATGTGCACGGCGTCCCCCGCGCCCTTCAGGTTTCCCGGGCTGTGGTGGAGGCCGCCGCCGAGCGGCTGGCCGCCTGGAGGATGCTGCGATCCACGACCCGGGAGGATGTGGTGCCGGTGGATACCGATGCCATTGCCAGCCAGGCCCGGAGCGAGGTGGTGGATACCGTCTGGCAGAACCTGGTCGAACTGGCTCGTTCCTCCGAGGGCAACGGAGCCAAGGCCGGCGCGGGGTCGGCGGATCAGGGCTCCATTAACCAGCCGGAGCAGACCGGCGCGGCTGGTGGAGGTGATTAGAGATGTCAGGGTTTTCCATGGCAGACATACCGGTGCTGCGGCACCTGTCGCCGGTGCGGTCCTTTCCCCACGGGATACATCCCCCCGAGGAAAAGGACGCCACGCGCTCCCTGCCCATCCGCAGGTTCCCCTTCGCGCCCTTCCTGGTGCTGCTGCTTTCGCAGCACGCCGGGCGCCCGGCCAGGCCGGTGGTGCGGGAGGGCCAGGAGGTGGCCCGGGGCCAGCCCGTGGCCGAGGCCGATGGCTTCGTCTCGGTGCCCATTCACGCCCCTGCCTCCGGGATTATCCGCAAGGTCGGCCACGCCCTGGACATGGACGGCAGGATGGCCCCGGCCATTGTTCTTGAGCCCTACCCCGGCTCGGATCAGTTGGTGGCCTGGGGCAAGGACCGCGACCCGGATTCGATGAGCCCCCGTGAGATCGTGGGCGCTATCCGCGACATGGGCATGGTGGGGCTGGGTGGAGCGGCCTTCCCCGCCCATGTGAAGTTCACCCCGCCGGAGGGCCGGGTGATCGACACGCTGATCATCAACGCGGCCGAGTGCGAACCCTATCTGACGGCGGACCACCGCGTGATGCTGGAGATGCCGGAGAAGGTGCTGCTGGGCACGAGCCTTATCCAGAAGGCCCTGAAGGCGTCCCGGGCCCTGATCGCCATCGAGGACAACAAGCCCGATGCCATCGCCCGCATGCGCGAGGCATTGGCCGAATTCCAGAGCGGCAATGGCGCCGGGAACATGGAGGTCCGGGTATGCCGCACCAAGTATCCCCAGGGCGCGGAAAAAATGCTCACCAAGGCCCTGCTGAACAGGGAGATTCCGTCCGGCGGCCTGCCCGCGGACATCGGGGTCATGGTGTCCAATGTCACCACGGCCTCCGAGATCGGTACGCTGCTGCCCCGGGGCCAGGGACTGATCGAGCGGGTGATCACCATCACCGGACGTGGAGTGGAGCGCCCCGGCAACTACCTGATGCCCATCGGCACTCCGCTGAGCTTCATCCTGGAGCAGGTGGGTATGAAGGGCCAGGCCCGCGAGGTGCTGTTTGGCGGCCCTATGATGGGCAAGGCGGTGGCCTTTGTTGAAACACCGATAACCAAGGGCATATCGGGCATTGTGGTCATGGAGGAGGAAGAGCTGCCGCGCAAGTCCAGGGTCTATCCCTGCATACGCTGCGGTGAGTGCATCAACGTCTGCCCGATGTATCTGAACCCGTCAACACTGGGCCAGCTGGCCCGGAAAAACCGGTTTGACGAAATGGCGGAGAGCCTTAATCTGTTCGATTGCTTTGAGTGTGGCTGCTGCTCGTATGTGTGCCCGGCCAACATTCCCCTGGTGCAGTCCTTCCGGCTGTCCAAGGCGGTCGTCCGGGAAAGGATGGCGGCTAAATGAGCATGTTTGAAAAACAAGGCGGCCAGAAGTATCTGGACATGGAACTGCGCACCTCGCCCCATTATTCACGCGGGGTGGATGTACCCCAGATAATGCGCAACGTGGTCTACGCGCTCCTGCCCGCGGCGGCCATGAGCGTTTATACCTTCGGGCTCAGCGCACTGGCGCTGTTCCTGGTCACCACGGTCTCGGCGGTGCTGACCGAGTTCATCCTGGGACGTCTGTCGGGCCACGATAACACCGTGGGCGATTTTTCGGCGGTGATTACCGGGCTGCTGCTGGGCATGACCCTGCCCCCCGGGTTTCCCCTGTGGATGGCGGCTGCCGGCGGGGCTATTTCCATCGCCATGGGCAAGTTCATGTTCGGGGGGCTGGGCTTCAATGTATTCAACCCGGCGCTGCTGGGCCGGGCCTTTCTGCAGGCGGCCTTCCCGGTGGCCATCACCACCTGGGACGCGCCCTTTGCCCCGGGACGGTTCATCGAGATGATCAACACCTCGCTGGCCCTGCCCTTCATGACGCCGCCGCCCCACGCGGCCACCGGAGCCACGCCCCTGGCCGCCCTGAAGTTTGACGGGCAGGTCACTCCCAGCCTGGAACTGCTGCTGGGCACCGTGTCCGGCTCCGCGGGCGAGACCAGCGCGCTTCTGCTGGCCCTGGGTGGGCTGTATCTGGCTGCGCGCAAGATGCTGGACTGGAGGATTCCCGCGGCCATGCTGGGCACGGTGGTCGTGCTGAGCGGCATTCTGCATACGGTTAACCCCCAGTATCCCTCGCCGGTGTTCATGCTGTTTTCCGGCGGGCTAATGCTGGGAGCGGTGTTCATGGCCACCGACATGGTTACCTCGCCGGTAACCGGCCGCGGGGTGCTGATGTTCGGCCTGCTGACCGGAGTGCTGACGGTTGTCATCCGGATCTGGGGCGGACTGCCCGAAGGTGTGATGTACGCCATCATTCTGGGCAACGCCGCCACTCCGCTGATCAACAGCCACACCCAGCCCCGCAAATATGGCACCGTGAAGCCCGTAAAACAGAAGAAACAACAGCAGGGGGGCGCATAGTGAGCGAGG
>JAOUPZ010000261.1 GCA_029879595.1 Deltaproteobacteria bacterium
GGTGTTCTTCCTACGGGAATTTCCCACAGAATTTTCACACGGGATTTTCCCACAGGATTTTCCCACATGGGCCGGGGGGTCATCCCAAGAAGGCGATTAACGGGTAGGGATTTATGGAAATGGTGAAAAGGGGCTGAAAAAAAAGGACGGGGAAAAAAGAGATCGCCACGGCGGGATTGAACCGCTGATGACCGGCGCAAATCTCATAGCAAGGGAGGGGTAATCATTTCGGCGGGAAAAACCCGTGCGCCGAAACACGCTTTTAATTGCCAGGCAAATCAGGTAAAACAAACCGCTAGCGAAATTTTACCGAGTGCGGAAGCAGTTTTTTCCGTGACCCCTGGAAAACTCCTTGAAAAAACAGACGATGAACACTGCCTTTTGCAAACCATTGCCCGCTATTTTGCTGGGTCTGATCCTCAGCCTGCCTTCCCTGGCGCCAACACCGGCAGCCGCCCAGGACAACCCCCACACCCTGGAGCGCCCCCCCATGCAGGGAGAAGACGCCCCGGAGGAAAAGACCGGCGCCGGAAAGGTGACGGGGAAGATCATCGGTGCGCCGGAAGGAACCGACCTTTCCACCCTTCAGGTGGTGCTGCTGCGGCACAGGCTGGATGCAGAAGGCAAGCCCCGGAGTTCCCAGGTGAAGAAGGTGAACGCCGGGCCGGATGGCAGCTTCTCCTTTGACAGCATCTATGTGGATTCCCAGTCCATCTACCAGCTGGGAACACGGCTTCGGGACCAGGGAGTGGGTTCGGAGACCTTCACCTTCCCCGATGGAGAGCAGGCGGTTGTTCTGAATATCCACTTCCCCAAGCTGGTCACCGACAGCACGGGTGTAATGATAGATGAGGCGCTGATTGCGGTGGACGCCCGCAAGGCCGGGGCCATGATCACCGAGGTGGTGCACCTGAACAATCCCACCGACAACCAGATCGACGCCCGGAAGACCCCCTTCACCTTCAGCCTGCCCACCGGCGCGGAGCATGTGAACATGCTGAGCATGGGCATGGTTAACGGAGAAAACGAGCAGGTGGGGGACAAGCTCCTGCTTTACGGACAGCTCAAACCCGGCCGCTCCACCATCGCCTACCGCTACACCCGCAAGGCCAGTCTGGGCACATTCTCCCTGGCTAAGACCTATCCCTTTGAAACCAAGGTGGTGAACGTGCTCTCCCCGCAGGGAAGCATCCGCCTTGGCGGTGAGCGCATGCACCCACAGGAGCCCCGGATGCTTGAGAATGTCCAGTACGACACCTGGAGCACCCGCGAACTGGCCCAGGGGGAAATGTTGAACCTGGAAATATCCGGCCTGCCGGCGCAGCAGGAACTGTTCGTTATTCCCGTGGCCGGGTTCCTGGCATTGATGGCCGCTGTGGTTGTGTTGTACGGACGACGATTGAATAAGGACCCGGAACAGGAAGAACCGGCGGCCCCGCCCGCCACCTGACGTTAAACCTCCCGCCGGCACCCGGGAATACCTTCGGCTGCCGGCAGTGGCCGCGCCCTCAGGACAGCGTAACATTGGACAGCGTGGGAACGGCATCCAGCGCTTCCGTTGCGGCCACTGTCTCGGTAACCCCCCTCAGCCAGGCCTTGCCCGTTCTCACGGTGGAAGATCCCAGCCCCTGCACCAGGGTGGTATAGGGGGCCTGGGTGCCATGTTTATCCTTTTGGGCGTCCAGCGCCGCCAGCAGATCCGACGGGGGAGGAAAGGGCAGGAACACATGTTCCCGCAGGTACTTTTCCACCCGCGGCCAGTTTTTCAGCAAAGCCCTTTGCTGCAATATCC
This sequence comes from Deltaproteobacteria bacterium, assembly GCA_029879595.1. Classification (GTDB taxonomy): domain Bacteria; phylum SAR324; class SAR324; order SAR324; family JACQKK01; genus JAOUPZ01. Next base: position 1,793 of record JAOUPZ010000261.1, read on the forward strand.
GGGGGTCGCCCGGCTGTTTTTTCTCCAGCAGTCCCGATGAACGCTCCATCTTTTCGGCAAGCCCCTTCAACTGGGCGATACGCTCGTCAATGTTCATCCGTACAATCTCCTGCGCCCGTGAATAAAGCCTGGTCCGGTCTTCATCCCCCTGGGCGATGTGCATGCGGGTCCCCGCATACCAGGCCGCCATGGCGGCCAGTTCCGCGATGTACATGACCTGGCTTTGGAATACCCGCCGCACCGATCCGTACACCTCCGCCTCGAACCCCACCCGCCTTTCGGAGCCATGGGGGGAGTGGGGGATGGAATAGCTGGCCGAGGAAGGAGGGCTCCAGATGGCCGGGATGTTTATGCCCGACTGCAATCGGCCAGAGTGCCGGCTTCCCGCCGGGGTGACCGCGCCGAACTCAGCGTTCAGCGGCCCGATGATGCTGTTGTTGCCGCCGATGAACAGCCGCTCCTCCCGCAGGAACACCCCGGAGCACACCGAACCCAGCAGACTGCCCGTGGCCTTGTCCCCCCGGGCGGTAAAGTTGAAGTGGATCGTTCCACTGCCCACCTCGCTGAACTCCCCCATACCAGGGCCGGTGCCCCCGGTCATGAGGACATCGCACCAGTTGACATTGCTGCCCAGGGTCACCCAGGGAAACAGCACCGTCATCTTGGTATCGGTGTGCTGGGCGGAACAGGCTCCCTCCTCATACAGCGTTCCCTTGCGCACCCGGAACCCGTAGCCGGTGGTGAAGGACGGCTCGTCGCCCTCGCGGCCCAGAAACACGGACTGCTCGGCCACGCCGCTGCCCAGCACTGTACCCGGCCCCACGGCGCACTCAATTATGGAAACCGGCCCCAGGGTTCCCGCCAGCACGCCCTGGCCCAGCCAGGAGTTATTCACCGCGGCCGGGCCGCCCGGTCCCACCTGGGCTCCCTGGTCAATACGGGTATGCTCCCCGCTGATCCGTGAAAACGGATGGATGACCGCCCCGGCGGCGATGGCCTCCAGGGGCACATCGCGGGCGATGAATACCTTGTCCGGGGCGGGAATGATCACTCCCCGGGATATGAGCCCGTCCAGTTCTGCCTGCCCGTGAGCCTCCCGGACGCGGGCTGCGTCTCCCGGGCCGCCTGTCTGTTTTTTCGCCATTTGCGGTCGCCCCCTGAAGCGTATTCCAGCAAGTCGTTATCGTGGTTTGGCCATGGATGGATAATAGTGGGATGGCAGGTGTGCAGTCAAGAACTGCCTGAGGACCGGTCATTTTACGCCGGGGGGAAGTCATTGCGTCTGTTTTTCGTTATATTAGGGCAATGACGGCAGTTAGACCCTCGGCCGGAAAACAAGAGATTGAGGAGATGCATGAAGAAGATACTGCTGCTGGGTGGAGGCAAAATCGGCGAATGCATTGCCGCCATGCTGTCCGGCACCGGCGATTACTCGCTGGTGGTGGCCGACAGAAACCCGGATATGCTGAAGCTGGTCCCCGATGGCGGGGCGGGGGCGCCGCTGGAAAAGCGGGTGCTGGACGTTACTGACCGGGCCGGGCTGGATTACGCCCTGGCCGGTGTGGATACCCTGATCAGCGCCTGCCCGTTCGACCTCAACCTGGGCATCGCTCAGGCGGCGGCCCGGGCCGGAGTGCATTATTTCGACCTGACCGAAGACGTGGCCACCACCAGGGCCATCCGTGAGCTGGCCGCCGGAGCCGGCACTGCCTTCATGCCTCAGTGCGGCATCGCGCCGGGATACATATCAACCCTGGCCCACGACCTGGCGAAGCGCTTTGAGACCCTGGAGCACATCCAGATGCGGGTGGGGGCGCTGCCGCTGTATCCCACCAATGCCTTCAAGTACAACCTCACCTGGAGCACCGATGGGCTGATCAACGAATACTGCAATCCCTGCGAGGTCATCCACGAGGGAGCCCCCCGGGAGGTGCTGCCCCTGGGCGGGCTGGAGGAGTTCTCCCTGGACGGAGTGACCTATGAGGCCTTCAATACATCCGGGGGGCTGGGGACGCTGTGCGACACCCTGGCCGGCCGGGTTGACTTCCTGGACTATAAGACCGTGCGCTACCCCGGCCACTGCGCGGCCATGCGGATGCTGCTGAGAGACCTGAGGCTGGCCGAAAGACGCGACCTTTTAAAGGATGTGCTGGAGACCGCCGTGCCCATCACCAAGCAGGATGTGGTGCTGGCCTTTGTGACCATCAGCGGTATGCAGGGCGGACGCCTGACCCAGGAAAGCCACGCCCAGAAGATTTACAGCGGACAGGTGGAGGGCGGCGGCGAAACCCATTTCAGCGCCATCCAGATCTCCACCGCCGCCGGGGCGTGCGCCATGGTGGATCTGTTCCACGGCGGCAAGCTCCCCCAGCAGGGATTCCTGCGCCAGGAGGATGCAACCCTGAGCGACTTTCTGGCCAACCGCTTCGGCCGGTATTACGCCTGAGTATCGCAGTTTACATTTTTATATATTTTCCAGTTCGTATCCTGATACCTTATTGCTGGCAAATGGGGACTCCTGCAAAATTAAATCCTCAGATCTGAAGGAGTTGGTATATGGAACTTCATGACTTTTCCGAATCCAGTTCAACCCTGAAAAACACCGCACGCAAACGGTTCATTGGGGTTATCTGCGTACTGCTGTTTTTCCTGGCGGCCTGTGGCGGAGGGGGAGACAGCAAGGGCACACAGGGAACCGGCAAGAACTGCAACTGGAACCAGGCCAAATGGAACCAGTTCAACTGGTGCTGAACCACAGGAGCTTTTTTACCGAAACCGCATCAGTAATTTTATTTAACGCCTTTTATTCTCATGTGACAAAATCTTTGCCGAATCCGTTTCCAGCTTTTCCGGAACGGGAGGCTGAAAAGTAATGTCCCGGCATAACGGGCCAGGGGGTATTGTTCACTTTTTCCCAACCAGGAGGCAGCCCCTCCGGA
>JAOUPZ010000262.1 GCA_029879595.1 Deltaproteobacteria bacterium
CGGCCTGGCCAGCGCCTCCTCGCTGTTCCTGGTTTCTTCGGGCCTGTCCATCATTTTCGGGGTCACCCGCATCGTCAATTTCGCTCACGGCTCGCTGTATATGGCGGGGGCCTACCTGGCCTATTCGCTCAGCACCCGGCTGGGGAGCACGACCGGAGGGTTCTGGCTGGCCCTGCTGCTTTCCGCGCTGATTGTGTGCGCCATTGCCGCGCTGCTGGAGGTAACCCTGCTGCGGCGCATCTATCGCTCCCCGGAGCTGTTCCAGCTGGTGGCCACCTTCGGGGTAGTGCTGATCGCGGAGGATCTGGTGCTGCTGCTCTGGGGGCCGGAGGACCTGCTGGGTCCGCGGGCTCCAGGCCTGGAGGGAGCGGTTGAGATACTGGGCCGGCCCTTTCCCGCATATGACCTGCTGCTGATCGGCCTGGGGCCGGCCGTGCTGGGAGTGCTGTGGCTGGTCTTTCACCGCACCCGCTGGGGAGTGCTGGTACGGGCGGCCACCGAGGACCGGGAAATGGCCGCCGCGCTGGGCATCAACCAGGCCTGGCTGTTCACCAGCGTGCTGGCCCTGGGGGGCTTTCTGGCCGGGCTGGGCGGCGCGGTACAGGTCCCCCGGGAGATAGTGCATCACACCATGGACCTACAGATCATCGTGGAGGCGTTCATGGTGGTGGTAATCGGTGGGCTGGGCAGCGTTTCCGGGGCCTTCCTGGCCGCCATGCTCATCGCCGAACTCAACGCCTTCGGAATTTTGATATTCCCGGAAATCACCCTTGTGCTGGCCTTTCTGGTAATGGCCGTGGTGCTGGTGGTCCGGCCCCGCGGCCTGCTGGGCCTGCCGGAATCTCCCGTCCGGAGCGAAGCCGCCGTGCCCGAACAGGCACCGGCCCCCCTGGGCGCGGGCGCCCGGCGGCTGGTGTACGCCCTGCTGGCGCTCTTGCTGGCGCTGCCCCTGGCCGCCGGTCCGTACCTGCTGGGGGTGGCCTCCGAGCTGCTGATCTTCGCCCTGCTGGCGGCCAGCCTGCACTTTCTGCTGGGGGTGGCGGGCCTGATATCCTTCGGCCACGCCGCATACTTTGGGCTGGGGGCCTACGGCGCGGCGCTGCTGACCCTGCACCTGCAACTGCCCATGGGAGCGGCCCTGGCGCTGGCGCCCCTAGCCGCCGGTCTGGGGGGGCTGGTCTTCGGCTGGTTCTGCGTGCGGCTGTCGGGGGTATACCTGGCCATGCTCACCCTGGCCTTTGCCCAGATTACCTGGTCGGTGGCCTTCCAGTGGTACGACTTCACCGGCGGAGACAACGGCATCCTGGGGGTGTGGCCGGCCGGCTGGCTGGGGGGCTCGGGAGACACGCCGGGTTTCTACTACCTCACCCTGGCCATATGCGCCGGGGCTATCGCGCTAATGCGCAGGATCGTGTTTTCGCCCTTCGGGTATTCCCTGAGGGCCTGCCGGGACTCCGCCCTGCGGGCGGGCAGCATCGGCATGGACATATCCCGCCAGCAGTGGCTGGGGTTCTCCCTGGCGGGATTTTTCGCCGGAATCGCCGGAGCCCTGTACGCCTTTCAAAAGGGCAGCGTGTTCCCCGATGTGCTGGGGGTTTCCTCCTCGGTGGATGCCCTGGTCATGGTGCTGCTGGGTGGAGTGCAGTCGCTGGCCGGGCCGTTGCTGGGAGCCGGGGCCTACAAGGGCCTGCACATCTTCCTGAGCAGCCGTGTGGAAAGCTGGCGCATGGTGCTGGGGGGAATCATCCTGCTGCTGGTGCTGGTCTTTCCCTCCGGGATAACCGGGCTGGGCACCCTGGCCCGCCGCTGGTGGATTGAGCGCGGGAACCCGGAACAGGAGAACGGCCCGTGAACGGAACTATCGGCGCGTCCCACAAGCCCCTGTTGCAGGTACGGGGCCTTACCAAGAGCTTTGGCGGCGTGCGGGCCGTTCAGGGGCTGGACCTGGAGGTGTATCCGGGAGAGCTGGTGGCCCTGATCGGGCCCAACGGGGCGGGCAAGAGCACCTGCTTCAACATGCTCAACGGACAGCTCGTACCTGATGCCGGTTCGGTGCTGCTGCAGGGCCACGAGTTGGCCGGGCTCGCACCGCGCCAGATCTGGCGCAAGGGGGTGGGGCGCACCTTTCAGATAACCGCCACCTTCGGCTCCATGAGCGTGCTGGAGAATGTGCAGATGGCCCTGCTGTCCCACCACCGGAAGCTGCTGTCCTGGTGGCCCTTTGCCGGCGGTCTGTACCGGGAGCAGGCGCTTGCCCTGCTGGAGCAGGTGGGGATGCGTCCCCAGGCCGGGCGCCCCTGCGGCATCCTGGCCTATGGCGACCTGAAGAAGGTGGAACTGGCCCTAGCCCTGGCCGGAGAACCGGGTCTGCTGCTCATGGATGAACCCACCGCCGGCATGCACCCGGCGGAGCGCGGAGAACTGATGGGGCTCATCAGACGCACCGCCGCCGACCGCAACATCAGCGCCCTGTTCACAGAGCACGACATGGATGTGGTGTTCGGCCATGCCGACCGGGTGATTGTGATGGATCACGGGCAGATGGTGGCCCAGGGAACCCCGGAGGACGTGCGGGAAAATCCCCGGATTCGGGAAATATATCTGGGCGGCCCGTCCGGACCGGGCGACACGGGAAAACCAGGGGAGGCCCCATGATGCTGCGCGTGGAAAATCTTACCGCCACCCTGGGCCGGGCCGGCATTCTGCGGGGGCTGGACCTGGAGGTGAACGCCGGCGAGGTGGTGGCCCTGCTGGGGCGCAACGGGGCGGGCAAAAGCACAACTTTGCGCACCATCATGGGGCTCACCGCCAACCGTGCCGGACGGGTGCTGTTTCAGGGCCGCGACATCAGCCGCCTGCCCACCCACCGCATCGCCCGGCTGGGCATGGGGTATGTGCCGGAAGACCGCCGCCTGTTCTCCTCCCTGAGCGTGCGGGAAAACCTGGAGGCCGGACGCCGTGAGCCGCCACCCGGATACCGGGGCGAGGCGTGGACGCCGGAGCGCCTGTTCGAGCTGTTCCCCAACCTGGCGGGGCTCGGCGCGCGCCGAGCGGGCAAAATCTCCGGCGGCGAGCAGCAGATGCTGGCCATCGCCCGCACCCTGATGGGCAACCCGGTGATGATGCTGCTTGACGAGCCTTCCGAGGGGCTGGCCCCGCTTATCGTGGAGCAGATGGCCCGGGTCATCAGAGCCATGCAATCCGCCGGAGTGGCGGTGCTGCTGTGCGAGCAGAACCTGCGCTTTGCCCGCGCCGTGGCCAGCCGCGCCTATGTGATCCAGCAGGGGCTTATCAGCCGCCAGGGGGAAGTGGAGTCATTTTTCAACGAAAACAGCGCGAATGATTTTCTGACATAAGCCCGCCCCGGCTACATTATTCATCTCTTTTCAAAGCCGGGAGAAACAATACAATTTGCGACAAAACCCGGATATTATTGATCTTTTAGAAATATAAATATTGACAAACATTCAATATTTTGCTTGTATTGGTAAGTTTTCAAATCCCACGGGGGAAAAAAAAGCAATATCTCCCAAACAAGAAACATCTATATAATCAGCGGGCTATACCGGTAAATGGCAAGGTTAAAGAACCTTGTTGAAGGATATGGCCGCTGACAAAATAGAACAATCCGCCTGTTATCCAGGGCGGATAGATAAAACCCGCAAACCGACCGGGCAGACGGCCCCCCAGGAATGCGGAGCTGTTATTTTTCATAAAGCGGTAAATGAAATGCGCTTTTTTAAAAGGCGCATAGCTCAAAGGAGAATCTAGCATGTTCAGCATGAAATTTTTTCGGGACAAGATGAAATTACTTCCGGTTTTCGCCGGACTGATGATGGCCCTGGCCGCCTGCGGCGGCGGGGGCGGCGGCGGCGGCGGAGGCGGCGGAGCCGTTAACTCCATGGCCGTCACCCCTGACGGCGTTACCCTGGCTGTGAACGATACACAGCAGATGGTCGCCACCCTGACCCTGGCCGATGGCACGGAAACCACCACCGCCGACGGCACCCTGACCACTGTTACCTGGGCCAGCAGCGACGACCTCCTGGCCACGGTGGATGCCGCCGGGCTAGTGACCGGTGTGGCAGCTGGCACTGTTACCATAACCGCTACCGAATCCGTGACCTCGCTCGCGGCGGATGCCAGTATAACTGTGGCGGTGCCTACCCTGACCGGGCTCACCGACATCACCCCCGCCGACGGAACCGTGGGCGTGACAGGCACCCTTCAGCTAACCGCCAACGGCACAACTGACCTGGCCGACCCGGCTGTCGTCTCCGCCCTGGTGAATTGGACCTCCAGTGATGACCTGATCGCCACCGTGGACGCCACCGGCCTGGTAACCGGAGTGGCCTATGGCACCGTGACCATCACCGCCTCCGACCCGGCGGCCGTGCTTACCGATGTCACAACCACTGTCACTGTTGACGCCGGTGCATGGGTTTCCATCGCCCTGACCCCGGCTGGCACATCCACCCTGGCCGTCGGACAAACAGAACAACTGGTGGCCGATGTAACCTATGGCGATGCCTCCGTGATCGATCAGGCGGCAACCGCCACCTGGACCTCCAGTGATGAAGCCGTGGCCACCGTGGCGGCCGGTCTGGTCACCGCAGTCGGCGTGGGCGAGGCGGTCATCAGGGCCGAGGACCCCGCCAACAACACGGTATTCGCCGAAATCACCTACACCGTGACCCCGGCGCAGTTGCTGACTCTGGTGGC
>JAOUPZ010000025.1 GCA_029879595.1 Deltaproteobacteria bacterium
CGAAGCGGAAGGAGTTGATGTTCTTGATCTCGGTGCGCGTGCCGAACTCTTTCTGGCCCCGCGGGCGCAGGGAAATATTGGCGTCGGCCCTGAGGTTCCCCTGTTCCATATTGCCGTTGCTTACCCCCAGGTAGGTCACCAGGGAGTGCATCTTCTCCATGTACAGCCGGGCTTCCTCCGGTGAGGTGATGTCCGGTTCGGAGACTATTTCCACCAGGGGCACCCCGGCGCGGTTCAGGTCCACATAGCTGGCCCCGGCGTCCGCACCCTCGTGCACCAGCTTGCCCGCGTCCTCCTCCATGTGAATGCGTGTAATGCCGATGCGCTTGGTTTTGCCGTCCAGCATGATGTCCACCCAGCCGTTTTCGCATATCGGGCGGTCGAACTGGCTGATCTGATAGGCTTTGGGCAGGTCGGGATAAAAATAGTTCTTGCGGGCGAACTGGCTGTCCAGCCTGATGGTGCAGTTGGTGGCCAGACCCAGCCGTACGGCCAGTTCCACCGCCCGCTGATTGGTCACCGGCAGCACGCCGGGCAGGCCCAGACAAACCGGACAGGTGTTGTTGTTGGGGGGCTTGCCGAACTCGGTGGAGCAGCGGCAGAACAGCTTGGACTCGGTGGCCAGTTGGGCGTGTATTTCCAGTCCGATAACGGGTTCAAATACCATGGGTAATAAAAATCTAAAAAGTGATTGATGAAATAATCGTTTCAGCCTGCCTGGCGGCCTTTCTCAGTTCCTTCTCGTTCCTTCTCTGTTCCTTCTCGGGTCCTTCCCCCCAATCCCTTCATCTGCAGGGGGGAGAGTGGAACTGGAAGCCGTTATTTCTGCTGCGTTTACGACTGCATTTACGGCTGCATTTACGGCTGCATTTACGGCTGCTGTTACTTCCGCCGCAGCTCTGCCGCAGCTCTGCCGGTTCAAACCCGAAAGCTTTGCTCACCGGGAGAGGGAGAGGGAGCCGATAAAAAATTATCAACCGGGCAGAGGTTTCCCTGCAAAGGCTTTATCCCCGGCATTCTACACCCGTTTGAGGCGGCGGGAAAGCCTTGTCCGCCGGGATTTTCAGCCGTCGGTCCGGGGGATGTCCGGCAGCAGCGAGGCCACCTTGCGCAGGGCCGCCCGGCAGACCTGCGGCGGCTCGGCGGAAAAGGTCAGCCGGATGTGGTTCCGGTAGGCTCCGCTGGGGGAAAACAGGATTCCCGGCATGATGCTTATGCCCTGCTCCAGACAGCGGTTGAACAGGGCCTCCCCGTCCAGCCCTCCGGGAAGTTCCACCCACAGATACAGCCCCCCCTGGGGCTCGCTCATGCGGGTGCCCGGCGGGAACAGGTCCTGAATATCCCTCCGCATTTGCAGCATGTGACCGTGCATGCGGTCGGCGAAGCGGCGGATGCCCCGCAAAACGCCCCCCCGGGCCAGAAGCGATGCCAGGCCAATCTGGGGCAGGGTGCCCGTGCCGATATTGGCCAGAAACTTTTTCTCCTTGATCTTTTCGGTGAACCGCCCCCCCTGGATCCAGCCCAGCCGGAGTCCCGGGGAGATGGATTTGGAAAACGAGGAGCACAGGATGGTGTTGCCCGTGTTGTCGTAGGAGGCGGCGGCGCGGTGACGTGGCGCCGAGAAGGAGATGAACCCGAAAATATCGTCCTCGATCAGGGGAATCCCGGCCCCGGCCAGGATTTTTGTGATGAGTTGTTTATCCTGCTCCGGCATCAGCACCCCGGTGGGGTTGTTGAAGTTTGGGGTGAGCAGGCAGGCCCGGATGGGATGGTTGGCGATCACCCGGGCCACGGTCTCCGGCGTAACCCCCCGCGGATACTCAAGGGGCATTTCCACAACCTTGATTCCCAGGCCCTCGGCGGCCTGGAGCAGGCCGAAAAAGGTGGGCGATTCCACCGCGATGGTATCACCGGGCTCGGCCACGGCTTGCAGGGCCAGCACCAGGGCCTCCTGACAGCCGTTGGTGATGATGATTTCCTCCGGTGCGCCGGTAACCCCGGCGGCATTCATTACCCGGGCGATCTGGCGGCGCAGGCCAATCTCCCCCGACACACCGGAATAGCGGGACAGCCCCCCGGGGTTGGAGCGGGCCGCGCTGGAAATGCTCCGCGCCAGGCTTTTTGAGGGGAGGAAATCCTGGCTGGGAATGCCCGCGCCCAGGTTCACCATGCCGGGCTGGCCCAGGCTGTCCAGGATGCGGATGGCCATGGCGCCAATGCGCACCGGGACCGGCCCGCCGGAATTGGTGGGCTGCCGGGGCGGGGGCAGATTGCCGGAAGTCAGGCCGGATACAAAAAAGCCGGAGCGGTCCCTGGGGGTGAGCAGGCCGTCGTCCTGCAGGCGGCCGTAGGCCTCCACGGCTGTACCCAGGCTGACCCCGTATGTGCGGCAGATTTCCCGCAGGGAGGGCAGTTTGTCTCCGGGCCGGTATGTGCCCGTGCGGATGGAACTCCGCAGTTCCCGGGATATTCGCTCGTATTTGACTTCTTCCTGATTGTTCATGGCGGGCTTTGCGGCGGGGGTTGAAGACCGGGCAACTGTATCAGTGGAAATACAAAAAGCTGTATCTGTACTATGCCTTTCAATCTTTCATAATGAAGAGGCCATGGCAACCCATAAGGAAAAAAATGCGGACCCCGGACACGGGCCCGCGCGCAGAACATCAACCGTGCGGCCGGCACCGATGCCCCGGCCGACACACAGGAAAAGGCGGTGCAACAATGGCTGTTGAAATGATAGGTCCTCTGGCGTTGTTCGTGTTTTCGCTGTCAGTCACACCGGGCCCGAACAACATCATGCTGCTGTCCTCCGGAATCAACTTCGGGTACCAGCGCACGCTGCCCCACATGGCGGGCATTCTCTTCGGGATGGTGCTGATGCTCTGTCTGGCCGGGGTGGGGTTCTCGGCAGTTCTGCAAAGCGCGCCCTGGGCCTACCAGACCCTGAAGGCCGTCGGGCTGGTCTATCTGCTGTACCTGGCCTGGCGGATCGGGAGCGCCTCGGCTGTTTCTGAAAGCCGGGAATCCGGCGGTTCGCCGTTTTCATTTTTCGAGGCCATGATCTTCCAGTGGGTCAATCCCAAGGCCTGGGTGATTTCCACCACCATGATCAGCCTGTACACCACCGGAGAGTCCATTCTCCTGGAAATGAGCATGGTTTTGCTTGTATTCATGCTGGTGTGCTTTCCCGCCATCAGCTTTTGGGTCATCTTCGGGGGCTGGCTGAGGAAAATTCTGAACAGCCCGGCACGGGTGCGGATTTTCAACACAGTGATGGCGGTGCTGCTCGTGCTTTCGCTGATTCCCGTTTTCGTGAAGATTTAGCAACGGCAGTCCGGCCTCGCTCTCCGGGGCTCCGGCGGCCTGAATGGCTGCCGGGCTCCGGGCGCGGGCGTGTCTTACACAAAGCGGCTTAGTAGGCGATGGCGAAGATGACTCTCTGGGGTGAATCCTCTCCGGTGACGATGCACTTGCCGGGCTTGTAGTCCTCCTGATCCAGATAGCCGGGCAGGGGGATGCAGCGCACGGTGGCCTTGGTCTCGCTCTTGATCTTGTCCTCCACCTCCACCGAGCCGTTCCAGTGGGCCAGGATGAACCCGCCCTTTTCTTCCAGCACCTGCTTGAACTCCTCGTAGCTTTCCACGCGGGTGGTGTTGGCCACGCGGAAATCGAGGGCCTTTTGCAGCAGGTCGCCCTGCATCTTCTCCAGCACCTGCTCCACCTGCCGGGCCACATCGGCCAGGGGCGTCTGGATTTTCTCGCGGTTGTCCCGACGGACCAGGATGGCGTTGCCCTCCTTGACGTCGCGGGGGCCGATCTCAATGCGCAGGGGCACCCCCTGCTGCACCCAGTTGAAGAAGCGTTCCGAGGGCCTGAGGTCGATGCGGGTGTCCAGCCGGATGCGCAAAGGGTCCAGGTGCTGGCCCAGGTCGGCCCTGATCTTTTCGGCCACGGGCAGAACCTCCTGCTCCTCGGCCTCGTTTTTTACCAGGGGCACGATGGCCACCTGCACCGGGGCGATGCGCGGAGGCAGCACCAGCCCGTCGTCGTCGGAGTGGGTCATCAAAAGCCCGCCGATCATGCGGGTGGAAACACCCCAGGAGGTGGTGTGGACAAGGCGGCGCTCGTTGTCCCGGTCCAGGTACATGATCTCGAAGGCCCGGGCGAAGTTCTGGCCCAGGTTGTGGGATGTGCCGGCCTGCAGGGCCTTGCCGTCCTGCATCATGCCCTCGATGGAGTAGGTGCGGTCGGCTCCGGGAAACTTCTCGGCCTCGCTCTTGCGGCCCGGAATAACCGGCATGGCCAGATACTCCTCATGGAAGGAGCGGTAGATCTCCAGCATCTTCAGGGTTTCCTCCTCGGCCTCTGCTTCCGTCTCATGGGCGGTGTGGCCCTCCTGCCAGAGGAACTCCGAGGTGCGCAGGAACATGCGGGTGCGCATCTCCCAGCGCATGATGTTGGCCCACTGGTTGATCAGCACCGGCAGGTCGCGGTAGCTCTGGATCCACTGGGCGTACATGTGCCCGATCACAGTCTCGGAGGTGGGGCGCACCACCAGGCGTTCCTCCAGGTCCTTGCCCCCGGCGTGGGTGACTACGGCCAGTTCCGGCGAGAAGCCTTCAATGTGCTCGGCCTCCTTGGTGATGAAGCTTTCCGGGATCAGCAGGGGAAAGTAGGCGTTCTCATGGCCGGTTTCCTTGAACCTGCGGTCCAGCACGGCCTGCATGCGCTCCCAGATGGCGAAGCCGTTGGGGCGGATGACCATGCAGCCCTTGACGGGGGCGTGGTCGGCCAGCTTGCCGGCGGTAATTACATCCAGGTACCACTGGGGATAGTTCTCGTTTCTGGGGGTGATGTTCTTGGCCATGTGTGTTCCTTGCCGGCTCCTCCCGGCCTGCGGTGGTGATTTCCCTGGTTGGTGCAGGGTTTTCCGCCTGGGACCTGGTTCAGCAGGTGGCGGTCAAAAACCAATTGTGGGGCAATATATCGTGTTCGGCAACACCGGAAAAACCGGCGGCCCGAAGCTGATCCGCGACATCGCCGGGATGGAAGCGCACCTCCAGGGGCGGGCCGTGGGGGGTCTCCTCGGGCTTCCAGTCCAGGGCGGCCAGCCGGCCGCCGGGCCGGAGCAGGCGCCGCGACTCGCGCAGGGCCCGCTGGGGGTCGTCGAATTCGTGGTGCATGTTGGCCATGAACACCAGGTCGGCCAGTCCGTCCGGCAGGGGCACATGGGCCTCTCCGCAAAGCACCGGGGTGATGTTGGCGGCACCTTCATCGGCAGAAGCCCGGCGGATGTACTCCAGCATTACCGGCAGGATATCGCAGGCATATACCCAGCCCCGGAGCGCTTTTTTGGCAAAGGGCAGGGCGAAGTATCCGGGGCCGCAGCCCAGGTCAACCACCACGGCGTCCCGGTGTGCGCCGGTGGTCTCCCAGATCAGGTCCGGGGGCAGGGTTAGCAGGCGCTCCGGGTCGCGCAGCTTTTCCAGCCTGGCCGGATCGAACTTGTGGCCCTTGAAGTGATGGTGGCCGGGCCTGCCCCCATGGGGGTGGTGCTTGTCGTCGCTCATTTGCGCTTTTTCCCTCCGGGTTTCCCTTTCGTTTTTCCCCCGCTCTTCCCTTCCGGGGGCTGTTTCTCCCTGCCGGCCTCCAGCGCGGCTGGTTCCGCCGGCAGCACCTTCAGCACTTCTGTTTCCAGCTGTCCGTCCTCCAGGCGCAGGTTCAGCAGATCGCCGGGAGCGGTCTGCCCGGCGGAGCGCAGCAGGGTTCCGTCGGACATGCGGGCCACGGCATAGCCCCGGCCCAGTACCTTTAGCGGGCTCAGGGAGTCCAGCAGTTCGGCCTGAGCGCCCAGGCGTTCCCGCAGTGAGGCCACATGGCGGGTCAGGGCCGGCTGCAGCCGCCGCTGGAGCTCTTTCAGGGTTTCGGCGTGCAGGCGGTTGAAGCGGTCCGGGCGCAGCAGTTTCAGGCGGGCGGAGGCCGAGCCGCTGCGTTCCCGCCAGCGGGTGATCATCCCCCGGCCCGAGGACCGCAGGCGCTCACCCAGATCATCCAGGCGCAGGGCCAGCTGCTCCAGACGGTCCTGGGGGCTTTCCAGCCGGGCCCGGGTTGCCGCCAGCCGCTCCCGGCGCAGACTGAGGTGGTCGTCCAGGCGCTGGCTCAGGCGCAGGCGGAAGTCCTGCACCAGGGTCAGCAGGTCCCCCCGCACCGGCACGGCCAGCTCTGCTGCGGCCGAGGGGGTGGGAGCCCGCAGGTCGGCCACAAAGTCGGCGATGGTGAAGTCTGTCTCATGGCCCACGGCCGAAATAACCGGCACGGGGCTGGCCGCGATGGCCCGGGCCACCTCCTCGGAGTTGAAGGCCCACAGGTCTTCCACCGAGCCCCCGCCCCTGCCGCAGATGATGACGTCCAGATGCTGCCGGGGCGCGATCTCTCCCAGGGTGCGCAAGGCCGCGGCGATCTCTCCGGGGGCCGGGGTGCCCTGCACGCTGGCCGGGGCCAGCAGCACCGGCATGCCGGGAAAGCGCCGCTCCAGCACATGCAGCATGTCCCGGATGGCCGCCCCGGTGGGCGAGGTGACGATGCCGATTCCCCGGGGCAGAAAGGGCAGGGGGCGCTTGCGTTCCGGGGCGAACAGGCCCTCGGCCTCCAGCCGGGCCTTGAGCTGCTCAAAGGCCAGTTGCAGCGCACCCGCACCCCGGGGCTCCATGGCCAGCACCACGATCTGGTATTCACCCCGCTGCTCGTAGACCGAAACACGCCCCCGCAGCATTACATGCAGGCCGTCCTCCATCTCAAAGCGCAGGCCCGCCGCCGCGGCCCGGAACATTACGCAGCGCACCTGGGCGGAGTCATCCTTCAGGTTGAAGTAGACGTGTCCCGAGGCGGCCTGCTTGACGTTGCTCAGTTCGCCCTCCACGGCCACATGGGCCAGGCCCTCCTCCAGCAGGCCCCGGATGCGCCGGGTAAGCTGGCCCACGGTGAGTACGTCCGGTCCGCCAGGGTCTCCCGGGACTCCAGGTCCTCCGGAATCTCTGCGCGGGGGCTCCTGTGGGCGCTCTTCCTCGTCCTCCAGCTCGACTGTAAACGGTATGTCCTTCATGGGCGCAAATGGGTTGTTATTTTCAGATTGTCAGGGAAGGTTAAGCATGCCAGCTAAAGCCCGGCTTGTCACCGGTCAGTCGTCGGCCAGTTGCCAACCTGTTCTGCCAGGCCGTCGCAGGTCTTATTTGCAGCGAGGGGAGTTGACGATGACGCTGATGCTCTCTATGCCGTACTGCCTGATCATCCAGCGGGTCCAGTCGGGCCGTCCGGTGAACAGATCCATCTTGCGGCCCTTGATGAGCCTGCCGGTGTCCTCGGCGCGAAAGCACCCGTTGAGCTTGCGGCCGTGGGGGCCGTGCAGTCCTCTCAGCCGGGGCAGATATACCGTGGTTCCCAGGGGGATCATCATCGGGTCCACGGCCACGGATAAAAAGGGCTTCAGGGGCAAGGGCTCGCCCTTGTGAATGGCTCCCCGGCCCCAGGGGAAGTCGTTGCGGTCCAGCACCTCATAGCAGATGCGGCTGCCCTGGAAACCGGGGCGGGCGCAGCTGCAGCGCTCATGGAAGTTGACCAGCCTGCCGTCGCGCAGCAGCCCCGTGCCTTCCAGCGAAAGTGAATCATGGAAGCTGCGGGTGGTGCGGGTGATGATGTTTTCGCAGGAGGGTTCATAGATGGGCCAGTTGGCCTGCTCTCCGTCCCGGGGGGCGTATTCCATGGCCACATGGTAGTAGGTGAGGCGGAATGTCCCCAGGTTCTGCTGGTTCTTTTGGGCGGGCTGACGGGCCGCCGTCCGGGTGGCCGAGGCGGGAGAACTCAGCAAGGCCAGCGCCAGCGCAACTGCCACCAGGCGTACTATGCGCGGCAGGGCCCACAGGGTTGTCGCGCCTGTCGTGAAGCCCACGGACCCGGATTGATCCTGGTCTGTGGGTATGCCGGATTTAATGAGGGAATCACCCAGGTGCCCGTCCCTTGAGGGCGGGGATGTCATGCCGGAGCGGCCGTTCATCGTGCCCGGGATGCAGCGATCAGTCTATGATCAGCTTGAGGGGGTTGATGGCCACGTCGTTGATCAGCACCTCGTAGTGCAGGTGCGGGCCGGTGCTGCGGCCAGTGGTGCCGACCATGCCGATGGTGTCGCCGCGCTTGACGCGCTGGCCTTCACGCACCAGGTTGACGTCGTTGTGACCGTAGCGGGTGATGACTCCATATCCGTGATCGAGAACCATCATGTTGCCCAGGCTGGGGTCAACCCCGGAGAAGGTCACGATGCCGTCTGCGGGAGCCGTGATGGGGGTGCTTTTCTGAGCTGCGATATCCAGGCCCGGATGCATCCGCTGCTGTCCGGTAAAGGGGTCGGTGCGCGGGCCGAAGGTTGAGGTAAGGAAGCCCTTGACCGGCCAGCGGTAGGGTGTGCGTTCGATGAGGTCCTTGCGGTCGCTCAGATGGGTCTTCAGGTTGTTGAAGCTCTCCTCCTGGTAACGGGCCACTTTCTCCAGCCGTACCAGATCCTTGTTGAGCAGTCCGATCAGGTCCAGATTGTTCAGTTCGGCTTCCTTGACCAGTTGGGTGTCGCTGGTTTCCACGGCGCCCCCGATGCCGTAAATGGAGGGCCGGGGCCGTTCCACCTCCAGGTCGGTGATCAGGCGCAGCTTGTAGTCAAGTTCGCGCAGCTGATCTATCTGGGATTTGAAGCCCTCCACCCGGTTTACAACTTTTTTGATGGCCACCTGCTGGCGCAGATAGTCTGTGCGGAGTTGTTCCAGTTCCGCCATCCGGGTATTCAGCCAGATAGTTCGCACTATGGAGTATCCGCCGAATACAGCGAAGGTCAGTACCAGAACGCTCAGGCCGATAAGCAGGGGGCGGGACAGTTTCAGGCGCACCACCCTGGACGTGCTGGGGGGGATTACAACAAATGTGAATCCTTTTTTAGTCAATTCCCATACTCCTTTGAAAAAAGCGTGGCTTCCTGCCTTTTTTCCGGCTCGTTTCTGGTGAGCCGCCGGGCTCGCCCGGAGAATGCTTTTTCCGTCCGGTGTTCCCGGGACGGTCCTTGCTTCGGAGTGCTTTTTTCCAGTTCCTGAAAATTAATATGTTCAGGACATCCGTAAATCTTCCGGTTTAAATCTCTGGGCCTGGGTTGTTTGTCTTCCCGAAAAATCTCTTTTACAAAAACGCCAGCCCTTTCAATCAGTTCCGCTTATAAATAACTCAACGACCACTGAACCGCCTGGTAAATGAAGCTGCTTTTTTGCAGGCAGTGACCGCCCTCCGTTGTCTCCTTGTTTCAGGCGGTTTTTCTCCACCTTTACCGCTATCATATCAGACGGATATGATCATTACAACCGTCCAGGGCCGGAACCATCTACCGGTAGGCCATTCAATCACCCTGCCATACTGGCCGGTTTCCAGCGGGCCTGTATATCAGCGATATTAGTGCGGACACGGCACGTTCCAACTGCTTCTGAAAACCCTTGTTCCGCACTTGCCAATAGCCGCCCTTACGGCACAAACCCTGCTTCCGGGCTTTAACCGCGCTAAACAGCGATTGCATCCTGATAATTAGCACAAAAAAAAATGTTTTGCCAAGCAGATTCAGCGCCAGGGTGGTTTTTTTTTCAACCATGGCGCCACCGGCAGACGGTTTGAATTTCCGGCCCTCAGCTGGCAGATAGCCACCTGCTGTCAAGCCGCTGCTTCCGGCCGCTGCTTCCGGCCGCGGCGCAGGTCTTATTCCCGGCGTCAAAAGGCGCTGACCCCCGTTAGCCCCCGGCCGATGATCAGCTCGTGGATCTCATTCGTGCCTTCGTAGGTGTACACGCTTTCCAGGTTGAGCATGTGGCGGACGGGTGCATATTCCAGCGATATTCCGTTGGCCCCCAGAATGGAGCGGGCCGTGCGGGCTATTGTCAGGGCCTGGGCCACGCTGTTTTTCTTGGCCATGCTCACCTGAATGGGCGAGAGCCGCCCCTTGTCCTTGAGGCGGGAGAAATGCAGGTTGGTGAGGCTGGCCTTGGTGATCTCGATGGCCATATCCGCCAGCTGCTTCTGGATGAGCTGCTTTCCGGCGATGGGCATGCCGAACTGCATGCGCGAGGTGCTGTATTCCAGGGCTGCATCGAAGCAGGCCCGGGCCGCACCCATGGCACCCCAGGCGATACCCATGCGGGCTTGGTTGAGGCAGGCCAGCGGGCTCCCCAGTCCTCCTGATCCGGGCAGGATGTTTTCCGCCGGGACGAAGCAGTCGGTCAGGTTGATCTCACCGGTGTGGGAGGCCCGCATGGACATCTTGTTTTTAATGGGCGGCGTGCCGAGTCCCTCCATGCCGCGCTCCAGGATGAACCCCCGGATGTGCTCCTGCCCGGGGCCGTCCAGTTTGGCCCAGACTACCAGCACATCGGCGATGGGGGCGTTGGTGATCCAGGTCTTGTTTCCGTTGAGTATGAAGCCGCCGCTGGTGGATTTGGCGGTGGTCCGCATCCCGCCAGGGTCCGATCCGAAATCCGGCTCGGTCAGACCGAAGCAGCCCACGGCCTTTCCTGCGGCCATGGGGGGCAGCCAGCGTTCCTTCTGCTCCGGGCTGCCAAACCGGTGAATGGCGTACATGGCCAGCGACCCCTGAACGGAAACAAGGCTTCTCAGGCCGCTGTCGCCATACTCAAGCTCCTGGAGCACCAGCCCGTAGGTTACAGACCCCACTCCCGCGCAGCCGTATCCCTCCAGGCTCGCCCCCAGCCAGCCCAGTGCTCCCAGCCGGGGTATTATTTCCGTGGGAAAGGTGGCGTTTTCAAAATGTCCGGCGATGTCCGGCAGGAACTCTTCGCGGATAAACCTGCGGGCGCTGTCTCGGGCGAGTTTTTCCTCATCGCTCAACAGGGTGTCCAGGGCGGTGAGTGAATCCAGTGAAATCGTGTCCATAAAAAAATGCCTGGCTTGATAATCGGTGGGGGTTGAACTTATCATTTTCGAGAAGATTGAAAAATCCTAGTGTATGGTACAATACCAGTCAACGGGAATCACGGGCCGAGGATTTATTCTCTGGCAGGTTTCACAACTGGAAAACGGCGGGCCTGGGGGCATACCTGGTCCGGGAGACACAACTGAACGCGGCGGATTTATCATGAGCGAGAGCATACCTATCACCAGGAAGGGTTTTGAGGCGATAAAGGAGGAGCTGCAACGGCTTTTAACCAGGGATCGCCCGGAGATTCAAAAAGCCATCGCAGAAGCCCGCGAACACGGCGATCTGCGTGAGAACGCGGAGTATCACGCCGCCAAGGAGCGCCAGGGGTTCATAGAGGGCCGCATACAGGAGATCAACGCCAAGATGCCTTTGTTCCAGGTGGTTGATCCCGGAGCAAACAACAACAACACCAACAAGGTCGTGTTCGGGGCCAGGGTTACCCTGGAGAACCTGGAAACCGAGGAGGAACTGGTCTATCAGATCGTGGGCCAGGATGAGGCGGACATCAAGAACCAGCGCATTTCTTTGCAGTCCCCCATCGCCAGGGCGCTTATCGGCAAATTCGTGGGCGATGTGGTCCAGGTCATCGTTCCCAAGGGACAGGTTGAGGTCGAGATCAAGGAGGTCAGCTATCTCTGAGAAAGATATCTGAATAAAGGCTGGGTCGCAGGAAATTTGCCGGTACGGGGCATTCCTGCTGGCTGCGGGCGCCTTTCGGGCGGAAAAACAGACATCAAAATTTCATTTCAATCATGATTTTCCGTTGACGAATCAACAAAAAAATCAGATAATCACGTTTAAAAAAAAGTGGTCCCCGCAAGTAAGGGCACCAGAAGCGGAAACTTGGTTATAAAGTGGGCGTGACAGCCTGGGCTTCCGGGAAGGTTTCCCGGGAAAAAGCAGATGTTCAGGAGCAGCCCAGGCAGCACGGACGGCTGAATCCCGTCGGCAGATCGAAACATTGATCATGAAACCGCCGGGACTTCCGCAAGCCGTCAAATTTGTTCTGTAACTTCAGGAGAATTCACTGGTGCTTCAAAAATACTCTATTGTGCCGGATATTCCGGATGATTTGCTAAAGGTCTACCTGGAGCAATCCGAGATAGCGGTTGACACGGAACTTCAGGGGTTGCAGTTGCGGCGCGACAACATATGCCTGGTGCAGATCTGCGACCGGAACCAGCAGGTGTGCCTGATCAAGCCCAAAGCCCCTAATGCCCCTCCGAACCTGAAGAAGCTGCTGGAATCCCCCAAGGTGCTCAAGGTGTTTCACTATGCCCTTTCGGATGTGGCCTTCATGAAGACCAGCCTGGGGATAACGGTGTCTCCCTTCAACTGTACCAAGGTCATGAGCAAGCTGGCCCGGACATACACCGAGATGCACAGCCTGAAACACCTTGTTTATGAACTCGTGGGAGTGGAGCTTGATAAAACCAGCCAGACCACCAACTGGAACAAGGACGACCTTTCCGCTGATCAGTTGAGATACGCTGCAAATGACGTTATCTACCTGCTCGATGTATACGACGGGCTGAAGGAAATGTTGGAGCAGCGGGAAGAACTGCCGGGCGGAATTACAGCGGTTGAACTGAACAAACAGTGCCAGCAGGCCCTGCTGGCCAAGATACACCTGACCGTAGCGGGATACGGTTCCAGGGACAGCGGTTGGGAAACCAACGTGTTCAGTCATTGAGCCCCACGGCTGACTTGCCCGATACAGGCGGGGGCGGCCCTGGGCCGCTGCCGCTTTCAATGCCGGCCCCCGACGGAAGCCTTTGCCAGGCCGCGAGAGTCCTTCAGCGAACAAAATCCCCTGAAGAATCCGCAATAGGAGCTGATGAACGGCAACGCTGTTGTCGCTTGCTTTTTGTTGAATAAAGCCTGTTGAATATAATATCAGGTCATTCCAAACCGGCTTTGCCTCCCGCACCGATGAAGCCCCGGAACACACCGGAACCATCGCGGGGGGGGCGGAGAGGAAAGACCCTGGGAACTCCCGTGGGGAGCGCAGCGCAGATGAGGCTGCCTCTTGCGGGCTAATAAACCGGACACCATAGAGGACGTAATGAGTACTGGGTATCATGTGGCGATCGTCGGAGCCACCGGAGCAGTCGGCCAGGAGTTTATCAAGGTTTTGCAACAGAGGCGCTTTCCTGTGAAGAAGCTGACGCTGCTGGCGTCAAGCCGCAGTGTTGGCAAGAAAATGGAATATGCCGGGGAGACCCTGGAGGTAAAGGAACTGCGTGAGGATTCCTTCGAGGGGGTGGATATCGCTCTGTTCAGCGCCGGTGGCAGCCGTTCAAAGCAGTTTGCCCCGGCCGCCGTCAAGTCGGGTGCAGTGGTGGTGGACAATTCCAGCGCGTTCCGCATGGACCCGGAGGTCCCGCTGGTCATTCCCGAGATAAACCCCGAGGCCGTCAAGGAGCACAAGGGAATAATCGCGGTGCCGAACTGCTCCACCATTGCCATGCTGGTGCCCCTGTACCCGCTGCACAAGGCGTTCGGGGTGAAGCGCGTCCATGCGTCCACCTACCAGGCCTCCAGCGGCGCAGGAGCAGCCGCCATGGAGGAGCTGCTTGAGGGCACCAGGGCCTACCTTGAGGGGCGCGAGTTCACTCCCAAGGTGCTGCCCTATCCATATGCCTTCAACCTGTTTCCGCACAACAGCGCCCTGGATGATGACGGGTACTGTGAGGAGGAGGTGAAGATGATCCGCGAGACCCACAAGATCCTGCGGGACGACCGGATCAGGGTGAACGCAACCTGCGTGCGGGTGCCCGTGCTAAGGGCCCATTCGGAGGCCCTCAACATCGAGTTTTCGCGGGATGTTTCCCCCAGCCAGGCCTACGAGGTGCTGGCGAGCGCCCCCGGAGTGGAGATACACGAGGATTGGAGCAAAAACCGCTTCGCCACTCCCATGGATGCCACCGGCAAGGACCCGGTGCTGGTGGGGCGCATCCGCCGCGACAAGTCAAACGACAACTCGCTCGACCTGTGGCTGGTTTCCGACCAGCTGCTCAAGGGTGCGGCCCTGAACGCCGTTCAGATTGCCGAGTTGCTGTGAGTTTCGCCTTTTCCCCGGCCCGGAGCATCCGCTCCCGCCGGGGAAGGCTTTCAATGTTGTTCCCGGCCGCCATTCCCGTGGTCTTCTGCCAGCCCTGCACCTGATTGAAAAACCAAACAGGGGCGGATAACACCCGTTGCATCAGGCCGCAGGCGCTCAAAAACACCCCAAAAAAGCCTGTGTTATCAATGTATTGAAAAAAACAACACGGACGCATTTTTTTTGTTGCAAGTTTTAGAATTAGAGATATATCTAAGCTATTGCTCACATGAATCCTTCATGTGCACTCTGCCAGCCAGGCAGGGTTTCTGCGATATGACACAGTGGAAAAAGCAATTCCCCGAACGGCCGGTTTGCCGGATTTATTATTCTGGTGAATGATAATGAATAAGAAAATGTTGTCCCTTTCCGCCCAAAAGCTGGTAATGCTGTTCATGCTGGCCATTCTGATGGTTGGCTCCCTGTTCTCCACCTCGGCTCTGGCCGCGACCGTGTTTGCCCCGATAAATGGCACCATGATCACCGTCCAGGACAAGGAAGAGGAAGAGCAGGAAGGTGAAGGTGAGGGTGAGGAAGAAGAAGAAGAGAAGAAGGAAGAGTAATTTAGGCCTGTTATTCTTTCTTGATTCGCCCGGGGCAGACCGCTTATGGTGCTCCGGGCGGGGAAGAAGCAAAAAAACCGTGTCCGGGATGTTTCCGGGCGCGGTTTTTTTTTACCTGATCCAGTTTGCCGGTAAGAACTGACTGCCGAGGACTTTCGGACACTCCACACTCATTGGCCCGGGGAATCTTCCGTCGGGAGGTGCAATGGCAGAAAGGGGAAACCCCCGGGGGGGAAACCCGGGGGCGGGAAAATCCCGGGTGGGGAACCCGGGAGGGGAACATTGGGCCGGTGCCAGCCCCGGTCAGCCTTCCTGCGGGGCCGACCGGCCTGACATCCGGTGATAGATCATCGCCGCTGTGCGGTAGAATATATGGGCAAACTTGGTGTGGGGCGCGTAGGCCAGCAGGAAGAACACAAACACC
>JAOUPZ010000263.1 GCA_029879595.1 Deltaproteobacteria bacterium
GCAACAGCATTATACGCCACCTCCAGGGCGCTGCCTAGAGTATCCTGCCGGGCGGTCACTCCCAGCACGCGCCCCCCGTTGTTGCTCCAGGAACCCGTGCCGGGGTCGCGCCTTGTGCCGGCGTGAAACACCATCAGGCCCTCGGTCTGCGGCGCATTCTCCAGGCCCGTGATAATGTGTCCTTTGGCGTAGGCCTCCGGGTAGCCGCCCGAGGCCATCACCACGCAGACCGCGGCGCCGGAACTCCACCGGGGCTCAGCCTCACCCAGGCGGCCCTCCACCGAGGCCAGCAGCAAATCGGCCAGATCCGATTCCAGCATCATCATCAGGGGCTGGCACTCCGGATCGCCAAAGCGGCAGTTGTACTCCACCACTGCGGGCTGCCCCTGGTGGATCATCAGCCCCACATAGAGCACCCCGGTATAGGGATGGCCCTCGGCGGCCATGCCCTGCAGGGTGGGGCGCACCACCTGCTCCACCACAAGCCGTTCCACCTCCGGGGTTACCACCGGGGCGGGGCAGTAGGCCCCCATGCCGCCGGTATTGGGGCCCGTATCCAGGTCGCCGATGGGCTTGTGATCCTGGCAGGGGGGGAATGCTATGAAGTCCTTGCCGTCGGTGATCACAAAGAAGGAGGCCTCCTCGCCCCGCAGAAAGCCCTCAATGACCACCCGGCTGCCCGCCCCGCCGAAGGCCTGCTCCACCATGATCCTGTCCAGCGCCTCATGGGCCTGCCGGCTGGTGTGGCAGATGATCACCCCCTTGCCCGCGGCCAGACCGTCGGCCTTGATCACCAGGGGGAGCTCCATGGTCTCCAGGTGCCGCCGGGCGTCCTCCACATTGTCGAAGGAGCCGAAGGGGGCGCTGGGAATGCCGTTCCGGTCCATGAACTCCTTGGCGAACACCTTGCTGCCCTCCAGCCGGGCCGCGGCCGCGCTGGGCCCGAAGACCTTCAGGCCCGCCGCCGCCATCTCGTCGGCCAGCCCGTCCACCAGGGGGGCCTCCGGCCCCACCACGGTCAGGTCTATTTTTTCCCTGCGGGCGAACTCCACGATCTCGGTGTTGCCGTTCAGGGCCACGCATTCGGCGCAGCCCGCAATGGCGTCGCTGCCCGGCGAGGCAAAAAGGCGGGTCACTTTTTTACTGGCGGAAAGCTTCCAGGCCAGGGAGTGTTCCCTGCCGCCTCCACCCACAATCAGGATCTTCATTTTCCCTTGCAGGCATTAGTGGTAGTGCGGGACCATCTTCGCGGACGGAGTAATCCTCCGCCTTTTTCCACCGCTCCTTTTGAGTTAACTCCCCCTGGCTCCTATCCTGCCCTCACCGGGACGATTGAGCAAATCCAATGTGAAGGACCGGGAGAAAAAACAGCGCCCCCGGAAGGAACTATCCGCCATAAAATCACAGGTAAATCCTCCCGGCTTCTTCACCTGCCGATTTTTTCCGGGCACAGTAGGAAAGGACACCCCGGCCCGCAGAAGAGGCCCCGGAAAGGGCCTGCTGGCATATGCCGGGATTTGTTGTAAAAATGGATTGGACAGCCAACTTGTTTAGCGGGCGCGTGGCCCGCGGGAACCAGCCTTAACGGAGCAGGCACTTATGCTCGACATGCGAGACATCAGGGAACGGCAGGACGAGGTGCGGGAGAATATCCGCAACAGAGGCATGGAAATTGACCTGGACGCCCTGCTGGCGGCGGACGAGGACGCCCGCCGTCTGCGCGGAGAACTGGATGAGATACGCCGCCGCCGCAACGAAATCAGCGGCTCCATGAAAGGCCCCATGAAGCCCGAGGAGCGTGCCCCCCTGGTGGAGGAGGGACGCCAGCTCAAGGAGCGCGAGGCGGAGGTGGAAGAGCGCTACCGAGCCGCCGACGAGCTGCGCCGCAGTCTGCAGTCCCAGGTGCCCAACTTCACCCACCCGGACGCACCCCTGGGCCGGGATGACATGGAAAACAAGGAACTCAGGGTTGTGGGCGAGCCGCCCCGCTTCGATTTCAAGCCCCTGGACCATGTAGACCTGATGGAGCGGCTGGATCTGGTGGACTTTGAGGGGGGCGCCAAGGTGGCCGGACAGAAGTTCTACTACCTCAAGAACGAGGCGGTGCTGCTGGAGCTGGCCCTGATGCAGTTCGCCTCCAGGATTCTCCGCGAGGAAGGGTTTACCATGTTCATCACTCCGGACCTGGCCCGGCGGGACATCCTGGACGGCATCGGCTTCAATCCCCGGGGGGAATCCACCCAGATATACAACATCGAAAACTCAGATCTGTGCCTGGTGGCCACCGCCGAAATCACCCTGGGAGGGCTGCTGTCCGGGGAGATTATCGAGGAGGAGCGGCTGCCCCTGCTCTATGGCGGGATTTCCCACTGCTTCCGCACCGAGGCCGGTTCGGCCGGCCGGGAGTCGCGCGGACTGTACCGGGTGCATCAGTTTTCCAAGGTGGAAATGTTTGCCTTCACCCGCCCGGAGGACTCCGCGGAAATGCACGACAGAATGGTCAGCATCGAGGAGCGGATCTACACCGAGCTGGGCATTCCCTACCGGGTGGTGGATATTTGCACCGGAGACCTGGGGGCACCGGCCTACCGGAAGTTCGACCTGGAGGCCTGGATGCCGGGACGGGAACGCTGGGGGGAGATAACCTCCACCTCCAACTGCACCGACTACCAGGCCCGGAGGCTGGATATCCGCTACAAGGAGAAAGGAGCCAAGGGCACCCGCCTGGTGCACATGCTCAACGGGACCGCCATCGCCCTGTCCAGGGCCATGATCGCACTCCTGGAAAACGGCCAGCGGGCCGACGGTTCAATAAGTCTGCCCAAGTGTCTGGGGCTTGCTGATATCCAGCCCCGGTGATAAACTGGATTCAGCAGACAAAAGAAGGACGGATATACCTGCATTTGGCGGAAGCCCCGCCGGGGAAACCACAAAAACCGTTGCTGATACAATCTGGCAGTATCTGACGCAGTTGATAGGCTGCGTGAAAAGACAGCCGGGGTGTTAGGGGATGACGGAAGGCCAACGTAAGCTTTAGCGGTGAGATGGAACACTTAAAGCCAACCACACCGGAGCACGGCGCAGCAAGCGAGGATGAACATCCGAAAATGCTGGAAGAGGGTTTTGTGCCGCGGATTCTGCTGGCAATGCCCTCCCTGAAAGATGGATATTTCGATAAAAGCGTGATTCTGCTGTGTGAGTACAACAAATCGGGAGCACTGGGATTTGTCATCAACTCACCGTCCACCACCTCGGTGGATGATCTCCTGCTTGAACTGGGCCTTTCCAACACCAGCGCGCAAAACCAGCCCATCATGATCGGGGGGCCGGTACAGCCGGAATTATGCTGGGTGGTCCACAGCGAGGATTACCACGGCAAATCCAGCACCCCCCTGGGCTACAATCTTTCCCTGAGCGCCGCGCAGGAGGTTCTCACCAGCATCACCGAGGGCCACCAGCCGGACCAGTACATGCTGGGAGTGGGCTATGCGGGCTGGGGACCGGGACAGCTGGACCGGGAGATTGAGGAGGAAGCCTGGTGGATGGTGGAAGCGGACCCCCGGCCCCTGTTCCAGGTATCCTTTGAAAAACGCTGGGACACCGCCATGAGCCAGTTCGGACTGAAGAACTGCATGCACACCACCTGCAAGGCCTGACATCATCGACAACCCTGACCGACCCCCCTGACCGACATCTTCTGAAAAACAACCCTAGAGCAGTCTGCTGCCCGGCCCAACCTCGCGGTCAGGATGCACCAGCACCACCGTTTCCTCATCCGGCATGGCGCCCAGCAACAAAAACTCGCTCATGAAATCAGCTATCTGCCGTGGCGGGAAATTCACCACACCCAAAACCTGCCTGCCCAGCAGATCGGCGGGCTCATAGAGCCTTGTCACCTGGGCCGAGGTCTTCTTCTGCCCGATTTCCGGACCGAAATCCACCCAGACCTTGTAGGCGGGCCGGCGGGCCTTGGGAAACTCCTCCACCCGGGTCACCACACCCACACGGATATCCACCCGCAGAAAATCGTCGTAAGTAATCTGCGCCATTTTAACCTCCTGAGGGGCCGGGCCCCGGCGCCCCGTCACTGCCAGGAGAGACGCGAGGAAAGATTGTGGAAGAAGTGGTTCTCCTCGAAGAACAGCAGCCGGGCCTTGCGGGGAGACTTCTCCAGGTACACGTTCTCGCCCGGACCGATCTCGCATATTTCGGTGCCATCGATAAACATGTGGCTTTTCTGGTGAGTCTGGAGGTCGCCCATCTGCAGCCTGATCTTCACACCGGTATGGACCACGATGGAGCGCGAGGTATAGTTGTATTCGTTGATGCCGTCCATTACAAAGCAATCCGCCCCCGGCATGACTATGGGCCCCCCGGTGGACAGCAGGTACCCGGTGCTGCCGGTGGGGGTTCCCACGATCACCCCGTCCCCACGGATCGTGCGGATTTTGGTCTCGTCCAGAAACACTTCGATATGTGCCATGCGGAAGGAGGTGCGCAGCACCACCTCGTTCACCGCGTGATACACCTTTTCGCCCCTGCGACAGCTCAGCATGACCCTCTCGCTCAGCACATAGCGCCCCTCCAGAAGCCGGGTCAGGATGCTTTCCAGCTCGCTCCTGTCCCCGGAGGTCAGAAAGCCCACGGTGCCATAGTTTATGCCGA
>JAOUPZ010000264.1 GCA_029879595.1 Deltaproteobacteria bacterium
GACAAAATGGCCCGCCGGGGCATGCGATTCAGCGATTTCGCCCCCCGGATGTGCGGCTCGTTCCGCGAGAGGCTATCGCAGGTGGTGGAGGAAAAAAACTTCCTGATGCGCAACCACTTCCAGTCCGACGAGCCCGGCTTCGACCTGGAACAGATCTCCCGTGAATATTGCGATTATTACGAACAGCTGAAGCCCTATTTGGCCGACACACCGGCTTTTCTAAACCAGACCCTGCAAAAGGGACAGACCGTGCTCTTCGAGGGCGCCCAGGGCACAGGGCTGGACGTTGACCATGGCACCTACCCCTTTGTAACCTCCTCCAACACCACCGCCGGGGGGGCCTGCACCGGCACGGGAGTCGGCCCGGTGCACATCAACAAGGTCATCGGGATCACCAAGGCCTACACCACCCGGGTGGGTGAGGGACCCATGCCCACAGAGCTGGCCGGCGATCCCATCGGGCAGCTGCTCCAGGAAACCGGCAAGGAGTTCGGGGCCACCACCGGCAGGATTCGCCGCTGCGGCTGGTTTGATGCCGTGATTGTGCGCCAGGCCATGCACCTGAACAGCCTCACCGCGCTGGCCGTCACCAAACTGGATGTGCTGGATAAACTCGACACCATCAAGATCGCCACCGGATACCGCGATGACGAGGGGAACATCCACCAGCGCATTCCCACCTGGATGGGAGTGGAGGGGACCCGCCTGGAACCAGTGTACGAGGAACTGCCCGGCTGGGACAGGCCCGTGCAGGGTGTACTCCGGCTGGAGGATCTGCCGTCCAACGCCCGGGCCTATCTGGACCGCATCGCCGAACTGGTGGGGGCTCCGGTGGCCATGATCTCCACCGGGCCGCGCCGCGAGGAAACCATCGTCCTGGACGGGCTGCTCTAGCCCCACTTTTCCCTGACGGCCTCCCGGTTTACCGATCCCGAATCGTCCCGTGGCAGGCGGTCGGTGATAAACACCTCCTGGGGCTTTTTATACCGTGCGATGCGCCCGGCCACATGCCCGATAACCGCCTCGCCGGTCAGGGTCAGGCGGGCGCCATCGGTCACCTCCACCACGGCCCGCACCGCCTCCCCCCATTTGCTGTCCGGCACCCCGAACACGCAGACCGCGCTCACCTGCTCCAGTTCCATGATCACCGCCTCCACCTCTGCCGGGTACACGTTCTCCCCGCCGGGCTTTATCAGCTCCTTTTCCGGCTTGCGCTTCACATAATACAGGTAGCCATCCTGGTCGAGGCGGCCCACATCTCCGGTATGGTGCCAGCCTCCCCTGAAGGTATGGGCGGTGACCTCGGGCAGGGTGTGATAACCGGAAAACACCATTGCCCCCTTCACGCAAATCTCGCCGGGCTCCCCGGCCGGGACCTCTCTCCCGTAGTCGTCCTCCAGCCTGAGCTCTGTTTCCGGGCCGGGCCGGCCAGCGGAACCGGGCCGTTCGCGGTATCCGCCCAGGGTGATGAAGCCGCTCGTTTCCGATTGACCGAACCCGGTGAAGAACTCCGCCCCCGTATGCTTTTCCAGGCGCTCCACGGTTTCCGGCCCCTCCAGCCCGATGACCATCCGCAGACCGGACAGGTCATGCCCCCCTTCGGCCGCCAAGTCCAGCACCTGGCCCAGCACCGGCGGAAAACTCACAAAATGGGTAACCCCGCCGGCCGGTATCAGGGCCGCCGCCTCGCCGGCATCAAAGCGGCTCATCACCAGGTTGCATCCGCCGGCCTGAAAAAAAGCCAGCGCGGCGCTGAGGGCCGCGATATGGAACAGCGGCAGGGTGACCAGGTTTACATCACCGGCCTTGAGATCCAGCCCGGAAACCAGGAACCGGTTGGCCGCCAGCAGATTGGACTGGCTGAGCATGGCTCCCCGAGGCACCACGTCCACCGCCGCCGTGGCGATCACCATGAAGGGCTCTTCGCGGCCCGCCTTCTCGGCCACGGGCGGGCTGGAGCCCTGGGGGGCAAAGAGTTCCTCCCAGGAGGAGAAACCATCCCCGGAGGCAGCCTCCCACTGAAACCAGTGCTCGATGGCTGGGTGCTCTTTGGGCCAGCCCGCCACCTTTTCCAGGGCGGCTTCATCAACGATCATCATGCGGGGGGCGGCCCTTTGCACTATCAGCCCCAGTTCCTCCGTGGTGAGCCTCCAGTTGAGAGGGTGCAGCACCAGCCCCAGCAGCGAGGCCGCGCCGAAAAGCTCCAGGTAGGCCGGATGGTTCTGGGCCAGCACACAAACCGGGTCGCCCTTTTTCAGGCCCAGGGCCGCCAGACCACCGGCCAGGGCGTTCACCCTGTCCAAAAGCCCGGCATAGGACACCCTTTCTCCCCGGAATTCCACCGCCGTCCGGTCGGGAAAACTCCCGGCGTTTCGTTCCAGCAGGGCATATAGCGTGGCAACTTTATTCGGGGGCATCTCGAAACTGGTCTCCTTTTTTTTCTGAGGGACTGGCAGCAATCGTTTTGCCGTCCCCTGGATGGCTCGGCAGGCGATTCAACAACCTGCGGGAAGGATTGATGATAACCAATAATGCGGCCCGGCGAAACAGCCCCCGCAGGCAGGGTGAGCCCTAAATCAAACCTCCGGCCGGAACCGGATAATGTCCTTGTCGCGCAGCCTTCGCATCTGTTCATTTACCAGAATATCCGCCAGCGGGCCCAGCACATCCCTGCCCTGCCCCCTGAAGCGCCCTCTGGCCAGAAACCCGCCATCCTTGTACGGCTCGCACTCCAGCACCTCCAGCACCAGCCGGACATGATGCTTGCGCATATCGAATGATATCTGGGCGAACCCGCCCCGCACCAGTTGGTCTGGTGTCAGAAAGGAGGCTCCCCCCAGGCTGATGTCTATCAGGTGGGCGTTTCCGCTGATCACCTTGCCTTCATCG
This sequence comes from Deltaproteobacteria bacterium, assembly GCA_029879595.1. Taxonomy (GTDB): domain Bacteria; phylum SAR324; class SAR324; order SAR324; family JACQKK01; genus JAOUPZ01. Next base: position 2,890 of record JAOUPZ010000264.1, read on the forward strand.
GGAGCCCGGCCCCTGATCTTGCCAATGGCGGTTGTCCGGCTGAGAAAATGAAACGCGACATCCATATCTATGGCCAGCCTGAAGCCCGAGCGCTTCACCGCCTGAGGATCTGTAAGCACATGGGCGGCCCGTACCAGCGAAATCTGCTCATTCTCCACCGGTTCCAGCTTTACCCTGAACACAGTCTCCCCTTCCTCCTCCCTCCAGTAGACAAGGTATATTTCCGGCTGGCCCGCCACCAGGTTCACCAGTTCCCTGTCGTAAGGCATGTCAATGAGCATGTGCGCCTCGTTGACATCCAGCAGGGTGCAGTACAGGTCGATCTTCTCGCCCGAGACCGTGGTGCCCAGCCGCACCGGCAGGTCACTCAGCAGTTGCCGGGTGGAAACAAGCTCCAGTTCGGGATTCATGGCGTTGGCATGGATTTTCTGCCTCAGGCGGTGCAGGCGGTGCAGAGTCTCCTCATCGGCCCGGGCGGCCAGCGTGGCCACCGCTTCCTCGAAGACCCTGGTGTTATGCACCAGGTCGTATTCGGAGGAAAACCCGGTGGCCTGAAGAAGCTGATCCATGATCTGGCGCACCCCCTTGTCCTTTTCGGAGCGCGGGGTGATGCGGTCGGCCATGCGCCGGCGGTTGTCCTGCAGCCGGCGCCGCTCGGAAAGCCAGTACTGCACCACGGCGGTGATCACCACCACGGCCACCAGCGTGAACACAAGCCCAAGGATGTTCCGCATGACATCCTGGGTGAGTTCTGGAAACCGGAAAATGCTCAAATCCGACAATGGCGCTGCCTTTTCTTCCATATACCATCCTGTGGGTTGGATTCCCGCCCGCTCCAAGGCTTCACCGCCGGCAGGCAAAAACCCGGGCCGGTCGACCTGATAAAATTATATCACCAAATCCCAATTGCATAGGGACTGTTTTCCCCGGAACAAAGAAGCGCGGAAAAGACCTCTGTCGGCCCGGCCTGCCTGTTCATATCACCCCGTCCTCGCGGAAACCCGTAATATCCCCGGCTGAATATCCCAGTTCCTCCAGCACCTGGTCGGTATGCGCCCCCAGCAGGGGCGGGGGCCGCTCCAGCAGGGGAGCCGCTCCGGGAAGCCTGTACCCCGAGGTGAGAACCTCGATATCCCGGCCCAGGCCCGGCACGTCACGCAGGGTCTGCACAAACCCCCCGGAGGTTATGTGGGGCTGCTGGAGCGCCTGGGGCACATCCAATACCAGACCGGCGGGCACTCCGGCCCGGTTGAGCAGTTCCACCCACTCCTCCGCCGCCTTCTCCCCCAGGGCCTGTTCCAGTTCGGCCTTCAGCGCGGCCCTGTTTTTCAGCCGCTCCTCCCCTCCGGCAAAGCGTTGGTCGGCTATCAGTTCCTCCCGGCCCAGGGCTGTGCAGAGCCTGTCGTACTGTTGCTGTGTGTTGGCCGCGATGTTGAGCGAAATGTCGCGGGCCTGGAACGAGCCCGAGGGGCTGACCGCGAAATTGTCATTGCCCACCCGTTCGGAGGCCTCCCCGCTTATCAGCACGTTGGAAACAGCCCAGCCCATGGCCGACATGGTGGCGTCCAGCAGCGAAACATCGATGAATTGCCCCCCACCGGTGTCTCCGCCGGAGCGGGCCTTCTCCCGGGCCAGCAGCGCCGAGGAGATGGCGAAGGCGGCGTTCAGGCCGCCCACGGTATCGCTGATGGGATAACCCGCACGCAAGGGGCCGCTGGCGACCGTGCCCGTGGTGCCCATGGCCCCGGACAGCCCCTGCACTATCTGG
>JAOUPZ010000265.1 GCA_029879595.1 Deltaproteobacteria bacterium
TGTATTGCCATTGGTGGAAGCCATGCGAAAAGGAGACGAATTTGCTGCGGCTGCCGTCATCCGGCGGCAATCTCCCCTGCTGGATAAAAAGCTGTTGAAGTCAGCTGGTGCAGAGCAGCCCCAGATGCTCAGGAAAGCGCAAGAATCTGTAGATGCCCTGATGAGCCTGTGGCGGGACGGAGCAACGCCGCTTTTGCGGGACGTGCTGAGGTTGGTCTCAGAACATAATTTGTTTGAACTGCCAGAGAACCTCCGTACCATTGCAGCACGGGAAGACCTCGAAGGCGAAAAACAAGATGATGAGGACACAACTGACAAGGTAGATGAGGTTATAGCTGCCTGGGAAAAGTGCCTTGAAGCACCTTTTTCGCAGATGGTCGCCTATGCGGAGTATCTCGCGGATCGTTCTCCTTTTACCACGCATCAAGGTGTAAAGGGATTGGAGTTCCCTCGTGTCATGGTGATTATTGACGACGACGAGGCACGCGGATTTCTTTTTAGTTACGACAAGCTCACAGGCGCAAAGCCGAAGAGTAGTACGGATATAAAGAACGAGCAGGAGGGTAAAGAAACAAGCATTGACCGCACTCGGCGCCTATTCTACGTTACTTGTAGCCGCGCGGAGGAGAGCCTTGCCATCGTGGCCTACTCTCCAGAACCGGAACAAGTGAAGACTCACGTCCTCGAACAGGGATGGTTCGAAGAAAACGAAATTAAAGTGATCACCGGGTCCTAGAAGTCCTTTGGGCTTGCTTTAGCCAATCTCTGCCTCCGAACCTCATCCCCCTGTTATTGACTCAGTTTTCCCTCAACTTTCCCTCACCCGCGCCGCAAACAACCGCCTTTTTCCACACTTTGCCACAAACAAAAAAGACATACCGGTTACCTGTTCCGCCCTCGAGAAAATCCTCCCCCCCTTTCCCTCACCTTTCTATCAATACCCGTCAAAAAGCCGGGATTTTCTATCAATTTCGCCCAAATTCTCACAACAAAAAAGGGACTCCCCTTGCGGAGAATCCCTAGTCATATCAAGAGCCCACGAGCGGAGTTGAACCGCTGACCTACGCATTACGAATGCGTTGCTCTACCAGCTGAGCTACGTGGGCTGGAAGAGGAGATTTTATAACCTTGTGTGCCAAAGCGCAATGCCGCGGGGCGGCGTTATACAAGGGGAACCGGGTGCGGCTCCTGCTGGCGGGGAGCGCCGCGGTTCGGCTACTATAAAGGCAGGACGCAAGCAGGCCGGAAGCGGGGCGAACGCCCCCCATACAACAAAGCAACCGGGAGAGAGGACGGCAATGAAATACGAACCCATACTGCGCGAGCTGGGCTTTTCCGCGCAGGAGCTGACGGCGGGGTCAATGGCGGTGCGCACGCCCATAGACGGCTCGGTGGTGGCCCAACTGCGCGAGGACACCCCGGCGGAAATCGAGGCCAAAATCGCACGGGCCCGGGAATCCTTCCTGAAGTGGCGGACTGTGCCTGCTCCCCGGCGGGGCGAGCTGATCCGGCTGTTCGGCAACGAGCTGAGGGCCTCGCGGGAGGCCCTGGGGCGGCTGGTGACGCTGGAATCGAGCAAGATACTGGCCGAGGGCGTAGGCGAGGTGCAGGAGATGATCGACATCTGCGACTTCGCCTGCGGGCTTTCGCGGCAGCTCTACGGGCTGACCATCGTCTCCGAGCGCCCGGGGCACCGGATGCAGGAGACCTGGCACCCCCTGGGCCCGGTGGGGGTGATCTCGGCGTTCAACTTCCCCGTGGCGGTGTGGGCCTGGAACTTCGCGCTGGCCATAGTCTGCGGCGACCCGGTGCTGTGGAAGCCCTCGGAGAAAAGCCCCCTGTGCGCACTGGCCTGCCAGAAAATCTGGCAGCGGGCGCTGGCGGCCTTCGGAGATGCACCGGCGGGGCTGTCCGAGATAATCATCGGGGGCCGCGCCGCGGGCGAGCAACTGGTGGACGACCCCCGGGTGCCCCTGGTAAGCGCCACGGGAAGCTGCCGCATGGGACGGGCGGTGGGTCAGCGGGTGGCCGCGCGCATGGGCCGCAGCCTGCTGGAGCTGGGGGGCAACAACGCCGTGATCGTGGCGCCCTCGGCGGACCTCCGGCTGGCCGAGCGCGGCATCCTGTTTTCCACCGTGGGCACTTCCGGCCAGCGCTGCACCACCCTGCGGCGGCTGATCGTGCACGAGTCCATCCACGATGAGCTGGTGGCGCGACTGGAGCGCTCGTTCTCCTCGGTGCGCATCGGGGACCCCCTGGACGAGGCCAGCCTGATGGGGCCGCTGGTGGACGGAGCGGCCTTTGAAGCCATGCAGGAGGCCCTGCAAATGGCCGTGAACGAAGGCGGACGGATATCCCCGGCGGCCAATGGCGGGCGCGTGCTTCAGGACGACTTTCCCGGCGGCTATTACGTCAGGCCCGCCATCGTGCTCATGCCCGGCCAGACCAAATCCATGCGCGAGGAAACCTTCGCCCCCATACTCTATGTGCTGAAGTACACCCGGCTGGAGGAGGCCATCGCCATCCAGAACGATGTGCCCCAGGGGCTGTCCTCGGGCATCTTCACCAACGACATGCGCGAAGCCGAACACTTCATGTCGGCCGAGGGCTCGGACTGCGGGCTGGCCAATATAAACATCGGCCCCTCCGGCGCGGAAATCGGAGGGGCCTTCGGAGGCGAAAAGGATACCGGCGGGGGCCGCGAGGCCGGCTCGGACGCCTGGAAGAACTACATGCGCCGGGCCACCAACACCATCAACTACTCCCCTGACCTGCCCCTGGCCCAGGGGATATCCTTCGGGGAGGAATAGGCGTCCCGTTCCAGGAAGCCTCATCCAGCAGCCGGCGCACAGTCCTGTACAACTGGGCGGGCGGGAAGGGCTTTTTCAACACCGTGGGCTGGTGCCTGCGCATAAACTCCTGATCCAGCTGGCTGGAGGCATAGCCGGTGTTGAACAAGATGGGAATATCCGGATCAATCTTCCGGAGGCTCTCCATGGTTTCCCGGCCACTCAATCCAGGCATCACCATGTCCAGCAGCACCAGGTCGATACCGCCATTCTTGCTTTTGAACACCTCCAGGGCCTCCTCTCCTGAGGATGACTTGAGGATCCGGTAGCCTTTGCCGGACAACATCAGGGCGATTGATTCGCGCACCGCTTCATCGTCCTCGGCAATCAGGATGGTCTCATCTCCGCCTGGATCCTGTTGTTCCACCTCCGGCTCTCCCCGGGGGGCCGGCTTTACCTCGGCCAGGGGAAACATTACGGAAAACTCCGCTCCCTTCCCGGGCATGCTCTTAACCGAGATCCCCCCGCCATGCTGTCTTACCATGCTGTACACCAGGGAAAGCCCCAGGCCGGTACCCGCACCCGGCTCCTTGGTGGTGAAGAACGGTTCGAAGATACGCTCCTGAACGTCCTCCCCCATGCCCTGGCCCGTGTCGGAGACCTTCAGCACCGTGATCTCCCCCTCGGCGGGCAGCCCGTGGGTTTTCCGGAAGCTTTTCCCCGGCGAGATACTGGCGGTTGAAATTCTCAGCACTCCGCCTTGGGGCATGGCATCACGGGCGTTGACACACAGATTCAGCAGAACCTGCTCCATCATGTTCCGGTCACCCCATACCTGCAGCCCACCGGGGTTTAGCTCCAGCCTCAGATCGATATTTTCTCCGATCAGACGCTCCAGCATCCTGGCCAGTTCGGTAACCATGGCATTCATTTCCACCTGCCGGGGCTCCATGATGTCGTTGCGGCTGAATGACAGGAGCTGCCTGGTAAGATGGCTGCCGCCCAAAGAGGCCGTCTTTATTTTTCCCAGCCATTCCCGCAACTCGCGGGGCATTTTCTTCCGGGCCAGCGCCAGCTCTGTATAGCCCTGTACAACCTGCAGCATGTTGTTGAACTCGTGGGCCATTCCGCCCGCCAGTTTTCCCACCGCATCCATCTTCTGCGAATGGCGCAACTGGCGTTCAAGTTCCGTCTGGCGGGCCTGGAGCTGCCTTTCGTTTTCCTCAGGCTGCCTGCCGTCGACCTGGCGGCGTGACATGTCCACCAGATACACCGTGTGGACCAGTTCGCCCTTCATGAACATCCGGGTTATTTCCGCCCGGGCGGGAAACTCCTCTCCGCTCTTCCTCAAGCCTGCCACTTCCCTGGCCTGGCCCATGGGTCGGGTTTCCTCCGGGGCACCAGCAAGATTATCTATATGCTGGCGGTGAGCCGTGCGGAACTTGCCGGGTATGAGCATATCCAGATGTTTCCCCAGCACATCCCGGGGCGCATAGCCGAATATTTTTTCCGCGCCGCCATTGAACTGGATTATCTTCTGTTCCGAATCCACTGAAATGATCGCATCGGGAGAAAGATTCAGCACCTTTGCCATGAATTCCCGCGATTCCTCCAGCTCATCCTGAATGATTTTCCGGTCGCTGATATCCAGGCACCCCAAAAGCACGGCGGCTTCACCCTGGTATGTCATGAACCGCAGGGATTGCAGAGTCCATCTCGGATCACCGAACATGGGCCGTATCAGCCGCTCAACCGGCTTCTGGCTGCCCTCGCCGGCCAGATTCCGCAGGTCGGCCTCCCATATTCCCGGGTCCGAATGGAAATCCCCGATTGAAACA
>JAOUPZ010000266.1 GCA_029879595.1 Deltaproteobacteria bacterium
CGGGCCTGGCCATGATCCGCACGCTGGTGGTGACCGCCATGTTCTCCGGGTTGCTGATCGTGGGGGTGTACGCCTACACCAAGCCCATCATCAAGGCCAACCGGGAGGAACAGCTGCGAAAGGCCGTGTTCACCGTTCTGCCCGGGGTGACTAAATCCCAGACCTTCCTGGTGGAGGGTGACAAGCTGGTCAAGGCCGGCCAGGGTGAAACCAAGGGCGACCGCTTTCATGCCGGCTACGACAGCTCCGGCAAGCTGGTGGGCGTGGCCCTGGAGGGAGCCGGCATGGGCTACCAGGATGTGATCCGGGTGCTCTATGGCTACGATCCGGAGCGCCGGGTAATCGTGGGGATGATGGTGCTGGAGTCCAAGGAAACCCCCGGCCTGGGTGACAAGATCGCCAAGGACCCGGTGTTCCTGGCCAACTTCGAGGCCCTTGACGCCAAACTGGGAGCCGATGGCGCGACCCTGGAAAACACAATCGTGGCGGTGAAGAAGGGCGCCAAGAAAAACGCCTGGGAGATCGATGGCATTACCGGTGCCACCATATCGTCGGTGGCCATCGCCAAGCTGCTTGCTGAAAGCGCCAACAAACGCCTGAAGATAGTACATGGAAATCTGGAAACCCTGAGGAGCCCGTAAGATGTCTGGTAATAACAATCCCGCAACGGCTCAGCCCACGCTTTCGCTGGATACCTTTCTGGACGGTATCTGGAAGGAGAACCCGGTGTTCATCCACCTTTTGGGGATGTGTCCGGTGCTGGCCGTTTCCAACTCCGTCATCAACGCGCTTTCCATGGGCATGGCCACCATGTTCGTGCTGATAATGTCCAACATGGTGGTTTCCCTGGTGCGCCACTGGGTGCCCGGCCAGATCCGCATCGCCACCTTCATCGTGATCATCGCCACCTTCGTGACTGTGGCCGAATACGCCATGCAGGCCATCAGCCTGGAGGTCTACCAGGCCCTGGGTGCCTATGTGCCGCTGATCGTGGTCAACTGCACCATCCTGGGGCGCGCGGAGTCATTTGCCTCCAAGAACCCCCTGCTGCCTTCCCTCGTGGACGGTGTGGGGGTGGGCATCGGGTTCACCTTCGCCATCTTCATGATGGGCGCGGTGCGGGAGGTGCTGGGTGCGGGCACGTTCCTGGAGATACCCCTGTTCGGACCCAATTTTGAGCCCTGGGTGGTGATGGTGCTTCCCGGTGGCGGATTCTTTGTGCTGGGGGCCCTGCTGCTGGTGGTGGTCTGGATAAACGAAAGATTTAAAAAGGAGAACGCCGTATGAATGACGTCAGCCTGTGGGCGGTTTTCCTGAATTCGACCATTATTAACAACTTCGTGCTCTCGCTGTTCCTGGGCATCTGCCCGTTCCTGGGCATATCCGGCAAGCTGGATACCTCCATCCGGATGAGCGGCGCTGTGATATTCGTGATGCTGGTCAGCTCATCGGCGGCCTTCGGGATTCACACCCTGCTGGTGGCGCTGGACGCAAGATACCTGGAACTGATTGCCTTTATCGCGGTAATCGCCTCCACGGTGCAGCTGGTGGAAATGATCATCAAGAAGACCAGCCCCGCACTGTTCAGGTCGCTGGGGATATACCTCCCCCTGATCACCACCAACTGCGCCATCCTGGGCGTGGCCCTTTTCCAGACCCTGCGCGCCTATTCATTCCTGCAGTCCGTGGTGTTCGCGCTGGGGGCGGGGCTGGGTTTCACCATCGCCATGGCGCTGATGGCCGGCCTGCGGGAGGAACTGGAACTGGCCGACGTGCCCAATCTGGTCAAGGGCGCGGGGCTGACCCTGATGCTGGCCGGGGTGCTCTCACTGGGCTTCATGGGTTTTGGAGGGCTGGGAGGATGAGCATGATTTCGCAACAGCTTATGCAGGCCCTGGTGGCTGTCCTGGGCATGTTTTTCTTCGTCGGGATATGGTGGGCCGTGCAGCTTGTCAGCTTGCATTTCCAGGCGAAAAACCGTACATTTTCAGGGAATAATCAGCTTCCTGAATTTTCCAGCACATGCGGTGGTTGCAGCATGAATAAAGTGGGCTGCGCAGCCGGCAAGAGCGCCGGGGACCGGGATAATTCCCCGCAAACCGGCACGCAGGAGAAGATCGGAGAAAACTTACGGCTGGCATAGCCAGCAAAAGGTTCATTGCAAAGGCCGGCCTCTGTGGAAAAGGCTGGCGAAACTTCCAGTCCGGGATGTCACTACGCAAGGTGATGAAATATTCATAACAGCCGGGCTAGAATCGGGAGAAAACCATGAGTAAGAAAAGAATTATCAAACTCAAGGAACACATCATCGAGATCGTCAGCGACTCCGGGGAAGGAGCGCAGAAGGCGGCGGTGACCTTTGCCCAGGCCTGCGCCATGATGGGCGGAGGGTTGTGGACGGTCGAGGTGATTCCTTCGGAAATTCAACCTCCTCCGCACACCACGGCGGCCACCAGCGGAAACCGGATCCGCATCGCGGAAACCCCGGTGACCAACGCGGGCGACTTTGCCAACCTGGTGATGGCCTTTAACGAGATGTCGTTGCTCAGCCGCATTGAACAGGGTGTGCTGGCCGATGATGTCATGGTGGTCATTGACAACAAGTGGGCCACAGACGACAGCCCGCAGATCCGCCAGAACTACCGGGAGATCCTGGACGGCGTGATTTCGCGGGGCGGTTCGGTGATCGAGATTCCCATGGAAGAGGAAACCATGAAGATCATCGAGGACCCCACCCGCGGAAAGAACATGTTTGCCGTGGGTGTGCTGGCCTATCTGTACGACCGCAATCTGGAAGTGCTCCGGAGCATCATTTCCGAGACCTTCCGCTCCAAGGCCCAGAGCATTATTGATACCAACCATAAGCTGCTGCATGCCGGTTATGAGTACGCCGATAAGCACCTCGACTTCCAGTTCCAGGTCAAGGGACAGGTGCCGGACCATCCCCAGGTGGTCATGAACGGCAACACCGCCCTGGCCCTGGGAGCCATCTCGGCAGGCTTCAAGATCTGCTCGATGTATCCCATTACTCCGGCTACCTCCGCCTCGCACGAACTGGCGGATATTTTTGAGGAATTCGGCGGACTGGTGCACCAGGCCGAGGATGAGATTGCCGCCATGGGCACCGCCATCGGCTCCTATTATTCCGGCACGCCCACCATCACCATCACCTCTGGTCCCGGCATGGCTCTTAAAACCGAGCTGCAGGGGCTTTGCGTGATGACCGAGACTCCGCTGGTGCTGGTGGATGTGCAGCGCGGCGGGCCCAGCACGGGTCTGCCCACCAAGATTGAGCAAAGCGACCTGCTCCACGCCCTTTATGGCGCTCCGGGGGATGCCCCCAAGGTCATCATGGCCGCCAGCACCATTGAGGAGTGTTTCCACCTGATGACCACGGCACGCAAGCTGGCCGAGGAGTTCCGCATGCTGGTGGTTGTGCTTACCGACGCCAACCTGGCCACCGGGCAGCAGCTTTACCGCAGGCCGGATATTTCCCATGACAACCTGCCGCCTCCCATGGATCAGAATCCGGTTTCCCAGGGAACGATTCCCTTTGACTGGGATGAAACCACGGGGCTTTCCCGCCGGATCATCCCCGGACAGCCCAACGGCATGTATGTGGCCACCGGACTCAACCACGGCCGTGACGGCAAGGTGCGCTACGACTATGCCTCCAATCAACACGGGCACACCATGCGCAGCCGCAAGCTGGCCACCCTGCACCATGCCCTCAAGCCCCCCGCCATCTTCGGCGAGGAGGAAGGCGACCTGCTGCTGGTGGGCTGGGGAAGTACCCGCGGCGCCATTGAGGAAGCAGTGACCAGGGCCCGCGAGGATGGAAAGCGGGTGTCCTCCATCAACCTGCAGTTCATATCGCCGCTGCCTCCCGGGCTGAAGGATATCTTCTCCCGCTTTGGCAAGGTCATGACAGTGGAGCTCAATTACAGCGACTCCAAGACCGATCCTCTCATTACCGAGGAAAACCGGCGTTATGCGCAGCTGGCCATGGTTCTCAGGGCTCAGACCCTGGTGGATGTGGACTGCTATTCGCAGGTTCTGGCCCGGCCGTTCATGCCGGTGGAAATCTACAACGTCATCAATGATGAATACACCAGGCTGGCTCTGCCCGGCGGCGCTGGCAAAGCCGCTGCCTCAGCCAAGGCCAATTTAGGAGCAGACTAATGAGCGTGATGAATATTGACGAGTATATTAAGGAATCCTGCGAGATCGAACCGCGGACCATTGATGACTACGCCACGGAAACTCCGCGCTGGTGCAAGGGCTGTGGTGACCATGGAGTGCTGCTTTCATTGCAGCAACTGATGCGCGATGAGAACCTGGAGCCTGAAAACGTGGTGTCGGTGTCCGGCATCGGGTGCTCCAGCCGCCTGCCCCACTACCTGAGGGCTTACGGGTTCCACGGGGCTCATGGCCGGGCCCTGACAATCGCCACCGGGGTGAAGCTGGGCCGGCCAGAGATGAAAGTGATTACCGTGATGGGTGACGGGGACTGCTTTTCCATCGGGGGCGGTCACTGGGTTCACACCACCCGCTACAACCCGGATATGCTGGTGCTGGTGCTGGACAACGAGATCTACGCCCTCACCAAAA